>NZ_JBHTJF010000029.1:0-19743 GCF_042675605.1 Savagea faecisuis | reverse complement strand
CATGAATGGATGCCGTTTCTGACAAAGACTTAACATTTTTGTGTCCAAGATATTGACATAGATCCAATTATCCAGAAGAGTCGTATCTAATATTATAGATGCATATTCTATAAGGGTGTTGCCAACCCAACGTATAAAAAACGCACTAAGCAAATTTGACACAATGAGATGCGATATTTCCTACGTTAAGAGGCTTTACATAAATGTACACTTTTACGGATAGTGAGGTAAATTTGATCTATTACCTAATTTTAGCGTTTATAGTCGTCTATTTAGCAGTATACTAATATTCATTTATAAAGATGTTCGGTATAATTGAAGTTGATTAATAGCGATGCAACAAATATCAATGTTTGAGGTTGGGACATAAGTTAAAATATAATAGGAAAATAAAAGATCCTGAAATAGAAAACGCATGAATTCAAGGTTTTAACCTTTAATTTCATGCGTTAAGAGGATTATAGAGATTTTATCCCAACCTCTTAATTATTGTTGCTTACGAATTGATATTAGTTATGGCTTATAAGATATCTCAATTACATACGAGTTACTCATCTATTATTTCTAAAGGCGGCAAACTGTTAACCAAATCAACAGTTTGAACTGATAAATTGATAATACTGAGTAACAAATTAAAAATGTATTTTTCATCCTCTGAATATAAGTTAGGATCATCAGTTATACCTGACTTTTTATCCGTTTTAACTTGATACTGATCCATAATCCACTCTATGGCAGAACGTCCATTTACTACATATTCGTAAGCTTTTTCTGGAATGTTACTTATTCTGATATCACTATTAAAAATTATGGTTTCTTTTTCATTTCTTTTTGGAAAACGCATTTTTTTAACTTTGTATGAAGGTGTTTGTTTATTTATTTCTACATCAACGTCAGAATAGGGTTCTATGATTTCGTAATTCAAATGTAATTCAATTAGCTTCTTACCAATTTCAACAAATTCTTGTTTGTTTTTTAAAATTGGAATTCTAGGAAAGTTTTTTTGCAAATCAGATTTATATTTTTCTTTATATTCTGGTGAATGCAAGACAGCATAAACGTATGAAAATATTTGGTCATCTGTTAAATTTAGTATTTCTTTGATTTGTTCATGAATATTAGATGTTTGATCTTTGAACAGTCCATCATTATCATGAATATACCTTAAAAAACCTTGTCCTTTTTCCATTAAATCTAAGTTAGGAACTTCATCAATTACGAGAGCTGAAAAATCCCTGCTAGCACCTTTACCTGTAATATAAATTAACTTATTCTCTAATCCCATGATGTCCTTATATTGTCCTGGTCGCTCTATGATATCTTCATCATAAAACAACCATTTTTTTGTAAAAGGACGGTACATACTCAACCTCACTTTATTTAAATCAACGTCCAATATCTCGTTTTGAACAAATTTATTATTTAGTTTAACAGTCCACTTAATATAGGTGTCATCCATTCTTCTTAAGGCTAATTTATCACTTTTATCTGTTATATTCCGATGCTTTTTTACTTCACTATTATAATTTTCGACCATCTTATTAGTATTCTTAATCGTTTCTTTTTTACTAAATCCATATACCCAAATATCTCTATTTGTACTAACACCCACGGCCCTTGCATTAAAATAATCGTTGTCCATCCCCGGGTATTTTTGATAATTTTTATCACGTTGATTAATCCAATCATTGTTTTCATCTGGTATAATGTTGGTCCATTCAATATTTTCAATCGATTTTGTTTTAGATATAATATTTAGCTTTTCTTTTCTATTTAAATAATCTCCAATATCATGATAGTGAATTTGATGATTCTTAGAACCGTCTTTTACAAGAATTGTGATTGCTATTGGTGTTCGAGTTCCTTCACCAAAAATATTTCCTGACTCTTTCCTTCTTTGTTCACCAGATGTCCTAGCATCCCCTCTTAAATTAAATATATAAATATGGTTAAATTCTTCATACCAGGACTTCCTTAAGCCGTCAGTTGCTTGACTATCTATGAATGAGCCATTTGTTACAAATCCAATAATACCTTTATCTCTAATACGATCCGTTGACCATCGATAGGCTTGAATATAAGTGTCATATAAGGATTTTTTTAAATTTGCTTTACTTTCTTTAGCATAAGTATTATCTATAGCTGCTTTTAACTTGGGATAAACAACATTTTGATTGTTGTCATTCGCATTAGTTTGGCCAATCGAATACGGTGGATTACCAATTATAGCGAAAATCGGTTCTTTTTGTTGTTTCTTCAGTCGCTCATTGTTTTCATTAAACAGCATATCCTCAAAAGAATTTTCTTTTTCTGCGCTTTCAAATGTATCTGTAAGCACTATACCTTCAAATGGAACATATTCTCCACCATATAAGCTATGGAAAGTTTCCTCAATATTGATTGCTGCAATATAATAACTTAACAACACGATTTCATTCGCATGAATTTCTTGTGTATATTTTCTTAGTAAATCTTCTTTAGGTATTAAACCACTCTGCAGTAATCTTGTCACAAATGTTCCTGTTCCAGTAAATGGATCGAGTACATGGACACCTTTACTAGCTAAAGATTTTCCAAAATATTTTTTAAGTACATCATCGACAGAGTGAATAATAAAATCTACTACTTCTGTTGGTGTAAAGACAATTCCTAATCGTTCAGTTGTTTCCTTAAAACCGACTTTAAAGAACTTGTCGTAAAGTTGAATTATGATGTCTTGTTTTGCCTTCAAGTTATCAATGCCTTCAGCACGTACTCGTACACTATCATAGAAATCTTCTAACTGTTCCTGTTCCTTTAATAATCCTTGCTTATTCAGCAACTCTAATATAGATTCCATTGCTTGAGATACAGGGTTATTATTTACAAAGCTGTAGGTCTCAAATAATGCCTCAAATACTGGCTTCGTTATTAAATGTTGTGATAACATTTCAATGGCTTGTTGTTCAGAGATTGAATCATTAATGTTATGACGGATACTTTTCATGAACTTTTGAAACTCTTTGTAAACAGTGCTTGTCTTATCTTCTAGCATGACATTAATTCGTGTAATATGCTGTTGGGCAATTTTAGCAACGTCTTCTGACCATTGCTCCCAGTAACGAACATTACCGACTTTTTGAACAATTTTTCCATAAATAGCTTTTTCTAAATCAGATAAGTTTTCTTCATCTAATTCGAACGCTAATTGTTCAGCGATTTCCCCTCTTTCTGGATATTCTAGTTCTCCATCCTCAGGGGCATCTCCTACACCGATAATCGAGATTTGATTAGGCTTCTTCTTATTTAATTCTAATTTATTAATTGTTGCATCAAACCGTTCATCAATAGATCGTAATGCGTTCAAGATTTCCCAAACCACAGCATATTTCTCATTGTTATCTAAAATCGAATGGGCTTCTGCACCTGCTGGGACCCCAATAGGAAGTATAATATAGCCATAATCTTTCCCTTCCGCTTTTCTCATGACTCGCCCGACTGCCTGAGCAATGTCAATTTTTGATTTACGGGGCTTTAAAAACATAACAGCATCTAAATCTGGTACATCTATACCTTCTGTTAAGAAGCGGGCATTAGACAATACTCGACAAGTATTATCAGGCACTTCGCTCTTGAGCCAATCAATTTTTTCATTTTTTTCAATAGCATTCATTGTTCCATCAGCGTGTTGAATTTCAATCTTAAATTGCGAATCAGACATATGCTGATCCTTATATAAATATTCATCTACCACTGTTGAAAACATTTCTGTAATCATTTTGGATTCCTTAATTGTACCTGTAAAGGCGATTGCCCTTTTCATCGGCAATCCTAATGTTTTATTAGTATCTCCATCTCTCTTCACTAAGCCATTCCAACACCCTATAATTTTCGTTACATCATCAAATTGGAGTCCTGATTCAGTTTTAGAGAACATATCTTGAAACCTTCTAGCGATTACATCTTCGTCTACTGCTAAAACCATTACTTTGTAATCAGTTAGAATCCCTTGTCGAATAGCCTCACCGAAACCAATGCGATGAAACTCTTCACCATAAATATCTGGATCATCCATATCTGCAATAACAACTGATTTTTCTACTGCTTTTCTTTTTGCATCTTCACCGTAGACACGTGGTGTTGCTGTTTGGTAAAGTCTTTTCTTTGCCTTAATATTGTCATTACTGTGCACTTTAGTAAATGCTGACCCTTCTTGTCCTAGCTCTGTTGCACCTGTTGTTCTATGTGCCTCATCACAAACAACTAAATCAAATTCATAAAAACCTTGCTGCTGTGCTTCAATAATTACATCAATAGATTGGTAAGTAGAAAAAACAGTGATGAGTTTGGACTGATTTTGCTGTTCTTCTATAACTTTTTGATATTCTAAAAGCTTGGCTGTATTTGTAGTGGCTGGGAATCCAATATCAGTAGTAGCAATATCTTCGATTTCTGTTCCTATTCTTTCTTTAGTTACCTTTCTATCAGAACAAACAGCGATAGAATCCATTGTATAATTTATATCAGCGTTCCATCCTCTCAATGTTTGTGAGAGTAGCTGAATGCTAGGAACCAGATAGAGAACTTTAAATGTACCGTCTTTCTTTTCAGCCATTTTTTCCGCTATGGCCATCGACGTAAATGTTTTTCCAGTTCCTGGGGCCATAATTAATTTTCCACGATCTTCTTTTTCAAAGCCTTTAATCACATTGTTAATAGCAGGTATTTGATGTGAACGTGGTGTTTTCTTTTCTTGTAATACTACTTTTTTAGGATTAGAAAATGTGAATTCCGACCAATCAATCTGACTTTCTTTTAATTGGGATAAGGGGATCCGCATAATATTTTTATCTCGATCTCTCAATGCAGCATCAGCATTTTTAGACCATTTATCAGTAGTAGTGATAATTAATCCCTCGGTATAATATTTCTTCCCCACTTCATTAAGGAAAGAGTCTATATGAGATTTTTGAATTCTTGTATCTTTATCATAATATTTAGCTTGAATAGCAACTAAATCCCCTGTTTTTGTTTTTCTTGCAACTAAATCTACACCTGTGTCGACTTTAGGAATATTGTATTCCTCAGGAACCTCATTCAACATCCATACTTGATCAAATAAATTACGATAAATTGTTTCGTTCTGTAGGTAGACCTTTACTAAATGTTCGAATAGAGTACCTCGATCTCTTTGCTCTCTATTTTCTGCATCTATCTCTCGAACCAATGAGATAAAGCTTTTCGCACTTTCTGTATGCATTTATCAGTCACTCCATTTTCACTAATATCTCTTTAATTGAAATAAATATTGTTTGTTTTTAGATACTCTTTGACTTGTCTTTGTTCCAAACATTAACTCTCTCTTCTTTTGAGGAGTTCGATAGCTTCTTCAACCGCATCAATCATGGTAGTTTCGTTTTCAAATGCATACCTTCTAAGATACTGGAAAGAGCTTTCACGAATCCTTACAGCACGAGATTTTTCTGCTTTTTGCTCTTCAGTCTCCGTTTTAATGTTATCTAGTAGCGGATTACGCTTGTTTGGAATTGTTGTATTTTTTGATTTTTGCATATTTTCATGTATTTGATTGTTTCTCATTAAAACCGCCCCTATCTCTATTTATTTAGTCGCTGCAACAATTCTTCTGTCACATCACGATACATTTTAAATACATTCTTATCATGTACGTCCATCTGCTTGAACGAGATCCCCTCTTCGTCATAACGCTTAATTCGTTCTCTCTCTAAAATATGCTTTTCGAACAGTAATTCACTGAACTCTTCGTTCGCGGCTTTGATAATTTCGTCATCTAATGGACTCGACTTCTTTTGGAGGTAAGGTAGTACTCCCGCTACTTTGAGAATATTGTAATCATAATGTTTTCTCACTTCATTTAACTCTTCGATGAAGTTTAAGTACTTTCTTGTTGCGTTCAAAGACTTTCGCTGAGTTTTCATTACCACAACGACAGCATCCGATGCTAATAGAGCATTACTATTATAAACATTTAAGGTAGGAGGCACATCAATCACGATAACGTCATAGTCGGCTCTAACTTCAGTAAGAAAAGCATCGAGAACAAAATGCTCCGTACCTTCTCGATCTCCTACAATTTCATGTACAAGCCGTTCATATCCGACTAGATCCGCTCCAGAAGGCAATAGGCTCAAGTTGTCAGCGATAGAAATAATAGCTCTCTTCAAGCTTCTATCCTCTTTCAAAGATTCAAATAAGCTTATATAATCCTCTTTTAACTCATAATCATGTACATTTGCTAAAAATTCTGTACTATCTGCTTGTGGATCAAAGTCAACATGAAGTGTTTTGTACCCCTTTTCAGCAAGTAGAATCGACGTCATACAAGCACTCGTTGTCTTTCCTACTCCCCCTTTAAAATTACCAAAAGTAATAACGGTAGCCATCTTCTCTTTTCCTCCAGTCTCGTCTTTCTTGCGGTTAGTTTAACACAAAACTTGTTAAAAAAGAAATTTGTATTCAATAAAACAAGTTTATTTGTAATTTGTTTTATTGTTTATAGTTAATTTGTTTTAAAGTGTTTATCACTACAAATAACTTGTTGTATTGTAATTTGTTTTATTGTTTCGGGTGAGGTGATTCATTTAATTTGCTTTAAAAGTGGATAAGCATCCCCAAAAACGACCGTTTATGACCATTCATTTTTCTCTCTTATTATCTCTTCAAAAGGGAGTATTTTTTATGCCAAAAACGTCTACCATTTCAAGTATCCATAAACATCCCTTTATGGTAGTATATTTCGATGGAGGATGATGGCTAATGAGAATAGGATATGCACGGGTTAGTACTCAAGATCAGTCTCTTGACTTACAAGTGGATGCCCTTAAAAAAGCAGGTTGTAATCGTATTTTTAAAGAGAAAATTTCAGGAAAAAGGAATAGTCGCCCAGAACTTCAAAAAATGTTGGATACTTTAAGAGAAAAAGATACAGTTGTGGTATATAAACTAGATCGTATATCAAGAAGTACGAGACACTTAATCGAATTAGTGGAATCGTTCGAGGATATGGGGATAGAGTTCGTCTCGTTGGAGGACCAGATTGATACTAGATCACCTATGGGACGCTTTTTCTTCCGTATGATGGCATCAATTGCGGAATTAGAACGAGATATTCTTAGTGAGAGAACAAAAGCTGGACTCAATGCGGCAAGAGCAAGGGGAAGAGTCGGAGGACGTCCTAAAGTGGATCCTAATAAGATTCAAATTGCACTTAGAATGTATGATTCGAAAGAATACACGCTATCAGAAATAAAAAATGCTACTGGTATAGGATCGACCACACTCTATCGATACATCAACCAAAGAAAAAGTATAGAAGCAAAAGAGCAGTTAAATGACATATAAAGGTGCTATTCTATTATTTAAGTGAAAAGTAGGACTAGACTGAATAACATGAAATAAAAAGATAACTTTAACGTTTTTTGGTTAATGTTATCTTTTTATTTCATTAGTCGGATAATAACTACTCATGCAGCCAATCATACAAAGGAGTTTCTCCGCTAATCCAATCATACTTCTCTTTCTCTCTCTTAGGAGCAAGTTTGACTTTCTCAGCAATCATTAATAGTTCACTCATCGGAACCACATAGCGACTTAAAATCTGAGGCACATCGTCATATTCTATATCATCTTCGGTGACTCTATCGTGTATTTCTTCTGCCTTTTGACGAGACTTTCTAACACTTATAATATCTTCCATACTTAATTCAGTCATGGCTTCCATAACGATTTGGCTAGATAATTCAATGATATGATTTAATCTACGCTCTGATTCTTTAATCTGCTTAGCTGTTGGTCTTTTGACCATTTCTCCAACGCTCCATGTAATACGGAAAGCAGATATAGCACGGCCGCTTCTAATATCTTCATAAGACACAGTGTACTCAGTATGCTGATTAACCTCTTCTATGGCGACATCCAGAACTTTTTGTTTAAAATTAGCCGTCCTTTCGATATATGTTTTAACATCTGACACTCCAAATAGATTAAGAGCTTCTTCTTTTGTGATTTCAGTGTACCATCGTCCATAGTTAGCTTTTAGATATTCATAAAGTGTCCAACTAAATGATGAAATAAACTTAGATGTGATACGCAAGTCATTGGTAATGTACTTTTCTTTAAGATCAATGATGTGTGGCACCATATCATCGCTCCACTTAAAGTTTACTTCACCATGATCGTAAGATATTTTTTGAAAGAAATTCAGGAATCCAAATACTTTTGGATTAGCAAGGGTTAAAGAAAATTTAAGATCCATCAATGCAGCGGTGTCTCGGCGCATCTCACTAGTCTTTATTTCTTTCCCCAATTGTTTTTCAATCTCGCTCTTACGAAAAGACGACGTACCGTCCTGTTGAGTTTTATGAATTGCATAGGCTATAATCCGTGTCTGTTGTAAGGTCAATCCTTTACTAATTTGAGCCATCGATATCTTGTTACTTTTCTTATAAAGTGTATCTGCTGAAACATTAACTGTTTTTAAATTCTTTGGGTAATACATATACCTTTCTCCTTTCCCAGCGTAAAGTGAAACTTTTCCTCTCCTCCTACTTAGTTTAACTGTATATTTAAGCACTTTCAAGATACAGTTAATGATTGCTGTCGGGGGGGAAAAAATACATATAAGGGGGGGAAAGTTACACGCAAGGGGGGAAAAGTTACACTTAAAGGGGGAAAAGTTACACTTACACCCCTCAAACCCTATCTGTTAAGCCATTCTTGGAGAAAACAATCTATTAATCTATTAATCTATTAAAAATATATATAAGCACTCAAAATAAATAGAAAAAATATTTGTTGATCTCTAATCATAAATACAAGGAAAGGAAAAGTTCCTTATAAAACTAATCTTGTGATTGTAACGGACATTGAATTGAACAGCTTTAATTCTATTAATGACTTATTCCAATTAATTTGAGAAAATAGATATCAAGTAGTAATACTTCACTGTTTTGCAGCCTTATACAATAACCATAAAGACAAACAAACCGTAGGGGCCTAAAAGACACTCCCCATATACAAGAACGTGTTTTAGTGAACTTTGGAATAGGGAGGAAATAAAAAACGGACCACTGATTAATCAGCGATCCGTCTATGTATAAAAATTAAATAATAAACTTTCATCATGTAAAAACACCATGAATACTAGTTTATCTAGATAATAATTACATGTAGTAAAACCATGGACATATTATCCTTATGAGGTTTATAGAACAACCTCTAGTAAGAATATTTTAGCACAGATACTCTAATTAATCAAACAAGTCAATAGGAGAGAAAAGAATGACAACAACAGATTTGAATAAGTTATTATTATTTTTTGATGAAAGCGGAAAAAATAAAGAAAGCTTGAATTTGATAGGTGGTTTGATGATTCCTCATCAAATTTTTATATCTGAAGCTCTTACACAGTACAACAAATTGTTATTAGAAGGCTCTTACAAAATGCACTGGACATCATATGCAGGCAGCACTGTAGAAAAAGAAAGAATATTAAACGTGATTCATCAATTGATGATGTTTAAAAACTTAATCGGCCTAAACATCATTATTTATGACAAAATTTCTGAACATGGCCAAGACAATGCCAAAATCACAAATATGATTTATTCTAAATTTCCAGAAAGAATTTTTTATGGATTGTTAAGATTCTATCAAGGATATACCACAATTGGCGCAGACATTTACATAGAGGATGATAGTATGTATCGAAACATGAATTTAACAAATAAAATAAAAGATCGATTAAACATACAAGCAACGTACAGAGGAGAAGGTTTCGAAGTCAAACAAGCTAAATATAAAGGGAAAAATCAAATTATAGGTTTGGAGCTTGTCGATGCCCTTATGGGAATTGTGAAGTCTATCATTGAAAATGATGACCGTTCTGCTAAAAAAAGGGCCAAAAATGAATTGATTGTTGAATTGTTAAAAGACAAAAACACTTACAATTTTTTTGAAAATCTTAAAATATTCAAATGGAACAACACGAGAGAATTAGATATCATTGAATTTAATAAAGTTCTTTCAATATTCTTAAACCATAGAAGCCGTTGGATTGATCATCTTGTAAAATAAACTCATTCAACTTTCAAATTTCCTCCCTATTATGGGAGGGGTTTTAAAATCTCAGGTGTTCTATAGATGCTCTATTCAACATAGGTGCTCTTTCTTAATATCTCCTATAAATCAAATGTTTCTTGAAATCTAAAAAGTCTGGGGAGGCCCCTACACAGTAACTATTAAAACAAGCAGAGCGTAGGGGCCTAAAAGACACTCCCCATATACAAGAGCGTGTTTCAGTGAACTTTCTATAGCAGGTTTATTTGCATAGAATATCTAACTTATAATAAGAGTCATAGCAAGCTGTTTTAAACTAGAATATTATACCTTCAAGAAAAGAGAAGCATTATGGTGCACTTAAAACTTCTTTTTGGTAAGGAGAAATACTATGGACATTAAAATTTACAATTATCGAAAGGATGTAGTTAAACATGAAAATCAGTAGACAAGATGAAGCTAAACTTCCTGCATTTGATAGTCATGAAAATGCTCGCGAATATTTTAAAGATAAATATGGTGATAATTTCGTTATGGCAGATTCTAAAATAATAGGTAATGACAAAATTTATTTTTATCATTTAATTTTGGATAGTCAACGATATTTTGATGGTTTCAACAAACTCAGAGAAGATAGCATTATAGTGGATTCATTGGATTTCATGAATAGTTATCAGACTGTTGAACTTTTTGAAGACGGTCGAATTCATGTAATTCATTAAAAATTAAAACAATCATTCTAAAAGCTAAGCATTTGCTCCCCTTGATTACTGATATATTCTTTTCTTTACCTCCTGCTTTGAAAGGATTGCTTCAAGCCTCTAGACAATGTGCGCTAAAGCATACAGATCCTAAGGGGCGAAAAAATATTCTCGTACTGTCGTACTGTCATACTGAATTTATATTTTTTCATCTATTAGTATTTAATCCGTAGAAAGAATGATTATACTTTCCGCAAAGAATAAGTTTTGAATCTCTTCTTTGTTGATTTTGATTCTTTAAAAAGTGCAGTATCCATTCAAGGTAAACTATTGTTTTATCTTGAATGGATACTGCACTTTTTATATCTTTTTTATTGAACAATGAAAAGAATGCATAAATTTTCTCTTTACTTTCTATAATAAGCACAATTATAGGTTTTGGACTCATATGCGAAACTATTATTTCACAGGATAAGGGTTCAAATAGTGAGGAGGAATTGATAATGCTTGCTTTAAACGTTAGAGCAACAGAAGTATATGAAAAATCGTTGAATGCATTTAAGAAGCAGCAAGAAAAATTTGATTACAGATTTTCCGAACGAGAAAGCCCATTACGGTGCGATAGCACCCCCTTTAGGGATGGGATGATAGTGAGGTCAAATACGAAGTGCCAATTTTAACCGTAAGGTTTAGTGGTGCTTCAAGTATTTGAAAATTCCTTTCGTATTTTTGTTGCAGTTAATGGTATAAACTGATACGATAAAGTTATGGAAAAGTATAGAAGAACAACCACAACCGTTTCGTTAATTAACTATCATTTTGTTTTTTGTCCTCGATACAGAAGAAAGATATTTCTTAATGATAAAGTAGAAAAGAGATTCAAAGAAATGGTGTACGAAATATGCGAGTCTATGAAGATAAAAGTGATTGCTTTAGAGTGCGACAAAGACCATACTCATATGTTTCTCAATGCACCACCTACATTAAGTCCTTCAAATATCATGGCAAAAATTAAAGGAGTGACATCTAAACAGTTGCGAGAAGAATTTCCGCACCTACGACACTTGCAGAGTTTATGGACACGTTCTTATTTTATTTCTACTGCTGGAAATGTATCAAGTCAAACGATAAAGCGATATGTTGAACAACAAAAAACAAGGGGGTGAAAATATATTGCAATTTAAAGACTTAAAAGGAAAAAATAAGAGTCAATTAGAAGATATGCTTTTGGAAAAGCAAGATAATTTATTATTTGGATATAAAATGATTCAACAAGGGACACCAAAATCAGCATTAGCAGAGGAAATATGGAAAACTGAACAAGAAATTTCAATCATTGAGTGCAAATTAAAAAGGAAGTGAAAATATGTCGCAAACAATCACTGTAAAAATTAAATTGCTACCTACTAAGGAACAGGCTGTAATTTTGACTGAAATGAGTAGAACATATATTTCAACAATAAATAATCTTGTATCTGAAATGGTGAAAGAAAAGAAAAGTACTAAGAAAACAAGTAAGAACATTGATGTATCTTTGCCAAGTGCGGTAAAAAACCAAGCGATTAAAGATGCCAAAAGTGTTTTCAAGAAGGCAAAGAAAACAAGATTTGAAACCGTTCCAGTCTTAAATAAACCTATGTGTATTTGGAACAATCAAAACTATTCTTTTGATTTTACTCACATTTCTTTGCCGATTATGATTGACGGTAAAGCGAAGAAAACACCTATTCGTGCCTTATTGATTGATAGAAATAACCGAATTTTCGATTTGCTTAAACACAAATTAGGTGCATTGCGTATCACAAAAAAGGCGAATAAATGGATTGCACAAATTTCCGTAACTATTCCTACTACTCAAAAAACAGGATTGAAGGTCATGGGAGTAGATTTAGGACTAAAAGTACCTGCTGTTGCTGTGACCGATGATGAGAAAGTGCGTTTTTTTGGTAATGGTAGACAAAATAAATTCAAGAAAAGGAAATTCCGTTCGGTTCGTAAAAAATTAGCAGAAAAGAAAAAGTTAAATGCTATCCGTAAAATAAACAACAAGGAACAACGTTGGATGGAAGATAAAGACCACAAAGTAAGTCGTGCGATTGTTAATTTTGCTAGGGAGAATAAAATTTCTGTCATTCGTTTAGAACGATTAGCAAATATTAGACAGACGACAAGAACAAGTCGTAAAAACGAAAAGAATTTGCACACATGGTCATTCTATCGCCTATCTCAATTCATTGAATACAAGGCTAAATTAGAAGGTATTAAAGTTGAATATGTTAATCCTGCATACACAAGTCAAATATGCCCTAAGTGTTCCGAAAGAAACAAAGCACAAGACAGAAAATACAAGTGTAAATGCGGATTCGTAGGACATAGAGATATTATTGGTGCAATGAATATTCGTTATGCACCTGTGGTTGATGGTAAAAGTCAATCAGCATAGGGAACTATATGTTCTGCCCTATGAGGGGTAATGAGATACCCTAATCTTGAGGACTGTTTAAAACAGAAATGGACTGCGAACGCTTAGTCACTCAAGAATCCCACCCGTTAAACCGTAAGGTTTAGGGCTTGCGTCTTTAGACGTGGGAGTCTCAATCAGCCGAGAAATACTATATAGCAACGCTCACGAAAGATACACCAGTCGGTGCAGGATTAACACTAGAACAATATATTGATTTGTTATTCTTTCGAGGAAATGAATACTCAGTAGATTGTGGTTATGTATCATATGGTTCAAAAAGCAAAAACAATGAGCATCAAATACCGAATGTTTCCGGTCAGAATAATAACAAAAAACAAGAAAAGAATTGGGTTTCAAAATCCTTCCATCTCAACAGCAATCTAATTGGCCTGTATAACTGTATTGAAATAAATAATAAAAGTTTAGATCAATACATGAGTTTTAATACTTATTATAGAGCGGGGACAAGAAAGCAAGGAGATTTAAGGCAAATCAATGCATTTTACGTTGATTTAGATATCTATACGAAGAAAAAAAGTTTGAAAGCGACACAAAGGTATTTGGATAATTTGATTCGAAAGAAATTACTTCCTCCATATACATTCTTTGTTTCAAGTGGACGAGGATGTTATGCGATTTGGTGTGTGAATCACTTACAAGGAAAAAGTCGCAAAGTTCTAAAAAAGACTAAACAAATCCAAAATCATATATGTAATTTACTCAAAAATTATGGTTCGGATGCAGTTGCTAAAGCGTTAGATCAGCCATTTAGAATTCCAGGAACATACAATACAAAAGCAGGTAAAAGAGCGGAAATACTTTGTTATAACGAAGAGGCATATTATGAGTTGGAAGATTTTTTCGAATTTGTGCCTTTTGAAAAAGATAAAGTGGATACAAAGCCGAAAAGAAAATCACATCTTGATCCGACGACTCGCCCTAAAGGCGGCAAGATTAAAAGGCTGTATAATCCATATACTTTGTTCGTAGCAAGGTTACAAGATATAGAAAAGTTAATCGAATTAAGGAATTTTGATGTGAGAGGTTCTCGAAACAACTTTTTATTTGTGTATCATTATTATCAAATGAAAACGAAAAGGTGTCAGATAGGGGCAGCGAGGAAAGAGACAATTGAATTGAATAGTCGATTTCTGGAGCCCTTAGAAGAAGAGGAGGTTCTTAATTTAATTCAATCCTCAGAAAATAGAGCGATTATGAGCGAAGAGGTAAATCAAGAACATGGTTATCGTTATAAGACATCTAC
Source organism: Savagea faecisuis (assembly GCF_042675605.1). Lineage (NCBI taxonomy): Bacteria > Bacillati > Bacillota > Bacilli > Caryophanales > Caryophanaceae > Savagea > Savagea faecisuis. Next base: position 5,240 of record NZ_JBHTJF010000029.1, on the reverse strand, counting down.
GTTATTACGTTTATATGATATTACTGAAGAGGAAGAGAAACACTTAAAAACATTAATTTCCAACAAGACGAAAAGTAATCGAAGAAATGAGAAGGAGAGAAAAGCTCGTCGAAACAAAGAAGGCCTCACTAAGCGTGAAGCCCAAAAAATAGAAAACTTTAATACAGTAGTAGACTTGTTCCAGCAAGGCTACAAACAGATCGACATAGCAAGAAAAACGAATCTTTCTAAATCTTATATAAGCCAAATTATAAAAGAATATAGAATGAATCTCAAGTGTTCAAATAATCACTTACACGTTTAAAATGCAGTAAACCTTAAGCGATAAAGCGGCTTGAATAAATCAGATTGTAGACTACTCGATATTTTAAAAGTAAAAACACCTCTTTACATGAGGTGTTTTTCTGCTCTTTATGAGCACGTCCAGATTGTGATAAAAAAGGAATAAAAGAAATAGTAGTTTCCGCTACTATATGAAAAGGAACTTTAATAGAAAGGGTAAGAGTTGTTTGGTACGCTCCACTCTTCTGACTAAGAGGGAATTCGCTTTAACTCGCCCTTACTATTTATAGTATAAGGATAACTCCTCGATTATATGCAACTATTTAAAAACTTTTATACGTAAGAAATAAAGGCAAGTTGTAGAATTGTATCTGTTAATCTAAAACTGAGCCACCTTTACCCCTTTTGAACGTGATAGGATCGCTGCGTTACATCTTGCAGGATATTCCAATCGTGACATCGCAAGACGCTTAGGATATGCATCTCAAACGATTAATAACGAACTAAAGCGTGGTACAACAAAACAGGTCGCAAACCCTTCAAATCCTACTTTACCGAAACGGGATAGGTTATATATGAAAAAACAGAAAAAATTGCGGGGCTAAAAGTAAGCTGCTCATGGCAAGTGAATTTATTGAGTTTGCCTGTGAAAAAATCATCAAGAAAGGTTGGTCACCTAATGCGGTCGTTGGATTTGTTAAACGACAAACGAACTGGAAAAACAAGCCGACTATATCGACTAGTCGTTACTAAGCGTTCGAAACATTGACTTGGCAATGAAAACCGAATGGAATACGAAGACGAAAAGTACCGTCCAAAAGAACCGTCAAATTTTAGGCACTAGCATTTCGAAACGATCAGCAGCCAATAATTCTCTTTGAACAAGAATTGGCTAGACTAGCCTAATCTCATCTCATCAAACCAAAGTCAAGATCAAAACCCCTTGGTCAAGAGAGAGGGAAAATTGTCAGCTCCAATACATACACTGAATTTTATCTAAGTGGCTAACTTAATATTATAATTTGGGTAAAAAAACAAATCGATTATATCTATAAGAAAGCATCAAAACATTATAGAAAGCGAATGAAAAGATCATTCGAAGTATATAAGGCGAATCTATAATATTATAGATAAACCTATAAGGTATATAAGATAAATCTATAATATTATAGATAAACCTATAAGGTATATAAGATAAATCTATAATATTATAGATAAACCTATAAGGTATATAAGATAAATCTATAATGTTATAGATAAACCTATAAGGTATATAAGACAGATCTATAATATTACGCAAAACCTATAAGGAAGTTGTATTTTCGGTCTTTTATCTATAATGTTTGGATCTATGTCAAGATTCCGGACACAAAAAGATTAAGTTGTTTTCTGCACAACAACCATTCATGCAGTGTTCCACATCCCAAGCAGATTGTCAAAGTGAAAAGAGCCTTTGACGACCTACTTGGGACGTGGAGAAAGAAGCCCATGGATGTTGTGCCTGGAAAATGTGGAGGGGAAGTTGCGGTTACCCCTTGTGTTACGCTGGTTTGCGACACATTTGTTCATACTCATCTGGCGTGATATAACCGATGCTGCCATGAATTCGTTTGCGATTATACCAGCCCTCTATGTACTGAAAGAGGGCGATTCTCGCAGTCTCAAAGCTTTCGTATTGAGTTTGATAGACTTCTTCTTTTTTCAGTGTGGCATGAAAGGATTCAATACATGCGTTGTCATAAGGGCATCCTTTACGACTGAATGACGGAATCATTTCGTACTTTTTTAGTCGTTCTTGAAACGCTTCGCTTGTATATTGCGTACCTAGATCTGTATGTAAAATGAGTCCAGGTCCTGGCTTTTGAGCGTTGACAGCGTTCTCCAATGCTTCAAGCACCAGTTCGGTTGTCATCGTACGAGAAAATTTATAACCAACTACCTTTTTCGTGTGCAGATCCAGTATGGATGCTAGATAACACCAGCCATGACGGAGCGTATGAATATAGGTAATATCGGCTACCCATTTCTCATTAATAGACATCGTTGTAAAGTCTTGTTCGAGTACGTTTTCATGTTCTTCTACTGGTGTTTGTGATGACGTTGGACGATATTTCTTTGTAATGTTTGATCGAATGCCTGCTTCTTTCATAAGACGTTGAACTCTTTTCAGACTACAAGAATAGCCTTCTTTTAAAAGTTTTCTATGAATTTTTGGCGCACCATAGCGACCTTTACTTTCTTGATGAATAGCTCTAATTTGTTCAAGTAGCTCTTCATTGGCGACATGGTAGCTGTTAGGTTTCTTATGAAATGAATCATAGTACGTACTTCTCGGTATCTTTAAAACACGACACATCACTTGGACTGGCTGATGTTCGCTTTCACTTTCAATATAGTCAATCAGTTCCTGCTCATCTATTTTCTCGCGAATATGGTCATAGCCTTTTTTAAAATTTCAAGCTCCTGCTTTAAACGAAGATTTTCCTTTTGGATCGCTTCTACATCCGACACAGTTAATTCCTGTGTTGTTCCTTCAATCGGAGAAAGCTGCTTGATCCATTTGTAAATCGTTACTTCTGACACACCATATTCGCTAGAGAGTTGACTGACCGGCGTACCTGAGCGATAAAGCTCAACTACTGTTTGTTTGAATTCTTGGTTATAACGTTTTCGACTCATAATTCGGACACGACCTTTCGTTAATTCAATTTTAATGACTTAACCAAGTTGTGTCCATGTATCTATACTACATTCAATAACCTGAGTTTAAAGAATGTTAAGCTTATAGTGAAAGAGGAGAAATAAAATGAAAAAAATATTATTTAGTATTTTATGGGGGATCGCTACAATTTTTATTAGTTCTTCCTATGCTTCTGCTTTTGAAGAAGATATAGATTGGGATAATGAAGAAGTTATTAACACTATTGAAATAAATGAAAATTTAGAGGTCTCAATATTGAGAGACGGCAGGGTTAAACCGGTTGATATAAAAATGTCGGAAAATTTAACGGAGTCTGAATTAGATGAAATATTGGTTTTGATGGGTCATGATACAGATACCTTGATGTATGAAACTAAATTGGCTATTGTTACATCAGGAGGAAAAGCACCAGAATCAGATATGTACACGTTAACAGTCAAGGAATATGATAAAAATAATCAACTTGTTTCTAAGGAGATCATTGACCTAAACGAGGTATCCCGAGTTCCTGATTTCAATGGTGGATTTTCAACATTAGCTTCTAATATAAGCCAATGTGCATTTTTAACTGGGTGTTTTGAAGGGAATTTAGCAATAAGTTATTTAGGTAAATCTGGATCTAATCACCTTTACAGGTTTACATATAATTTTGAGTTCCCAAAAGGCTCAAACAGTTATAATGATCGTATTGGTTTAGCTTGGAAAGGGACTGGTACAAAGAAGGTAAATTCAGATGTAGCATATCAAGAAAGTTGGAATTCCATTAATAAATACTGGATGCCACGAAAATATTTTACATTAAATAAGTATAACATTTATGGAAGTGTGTATAACGTGCCTTCAAGCGCAAATAGGTTTAGGGGGAAATATCAAGTTGATGTTTACTACTCAAATAGATATACTGGTGACAAGGAAATTATTGCAGGTAACTATGCAGCTAATTGGCAAAGTATAGTTAATGGTATTTCTATCGGCCCTGCTTCAATAAACGTTTCATATTCAGAGAAACAATATATATTAGAAAGAAATTTTACAGTTGGTAGATAACGAGATTACAGCTAGAGGTGAATAAATGAAAATAGCAGTAATTCTGGCAGCATCTGGATTTATAATGACATTTGGTGGTTTAATATTTATTATTGGTTTAATTTTATCATCCGAATCTAATTCGATGGGTATACTATTCTCTATATTAGTTATAATAAACGGATTTATGGCGTTGGGATTAAGTGAAATATTGAATAAACTTAATGAAAAAACGTAATTTATTTACTTGATGCCTAAAAAAATTTTAGGAACGTCTCTCCAATTAAGGGGAGACGTTTTTTGTTCGCTCAGTATGGGTAGTCCTGAGTGTGACCTAATAGCTGTGCCAAGAACAAGGGTGTCCATGGCGACATGGAATCTGGAAGTTGGCGGCAAATCTCTGGTCTGACGAACAGAAATCATATAAGAGGCGGCATGTAGGGATAAGGTTGCAAAAGAAGCTGAAGTCCTATGGTCATTGGAATAACTACATGTTGTATATATGGCAGATAAATGGAGAGAGAGTTCGCACCTTAACTGGGGAGATCATACCAAACTCTTACAGAGATGTAAGACTGGAATGTGAGAAGTCAGCAGAAGTCGTAGTAGCCCCCCTTTTCTCATCTCCAAAAATTTTTTTCAAGACAAAAAACCAAAAAATAAAAAAGATAAAGGTCATTTTTTTATGTCCTTTATCTTTCAAGTTCATCATTTCTTTCATGACGTTTTTCAACTTTAGCTAATTTCTCAAATTCAGTTTCAGTATTTTTCTCTTTTATTTTATCTACCAAGAGATTAAACACACCCTTAAACGTCCGTAAATCGCTCGTAAGGTCTTTTAATAGATTCTTGGTACTTTGATAGATTAATTTGATTTCGGCCTTTAAATCGCCAATATGCTCTTTTAAGAGCGTATTATCCCAACTCAAACGCATTTGCTCTTTCTGAAGATGTTCATTTTTATGTTTTAACTGCTTATTTTCCTTCAAGGTATTTATAGCAATTTGTTTCAATTCCTTATTTTCTTGAACTAGATCCGTTTGCTGCAATCGTTCATAATCACTTTTTATGCTTGCTGCTGAATGAACTATTTCCCGCATTTTTGCATATTCATCACGTGTTATAACTAAATTTCCCGTTTCTTTCTCCGTTGTTTTCGGTTTGTGAATATCGGTGTTAAAATCCTCAATAATAACGGTTTAAAATTCCCCACCTATCCGAGATAATCTAT
>NZ_JBHTJF010000028.1:6245-22892 GCF_042675605.1 Savagea faecisuis | reverse complement strand
TTAACTATACGTGGTTTCACGATGGCTTTCTATTTATTTAGCTGTTGCATTTCATTTTACAATGAAGCTCAAAACTTTTATTAAAAATATTTTAAAAAGGGGTTGACGTTTTTTTAGATAGCTGATATATTAAGTATTGTCCGAATGAGGACGTTATACAAATACGGAGGAATACCCAAGCCCGGCTGAAGGGATCGGTCTTGAAAACCGACAGGGGTGTCAAAGCCCGCGGGGGTTCGAATCCCTCTTCCTCCGCCATATTTTTTTCAAATGTCTGTTCCAATTGATGGAACAGTTTTTTTATGCTTTTTTACTCTAAAAAGAATCATGCTATTTAATGTTGAAATAATATTTAGGAGATATTCTAAATATTATTTCAACGTTTTTTTATACATCGATTTCAATACGCCTTACTTAGGTGGTTCGAGGCTTTCTAAATACTGTCTAACGCGCTTTGCATCATCTTCTTGTAATACATACATATTTTGCTCATCGGACTTCTCCATTATTCGAACACGCTGCTCTTTATTTAACCAAATATCATACAAATGATTACCGTAGACGACAGTAGCATCTGGCCCAATCATATTCACAATCTCTGTAAACGGCGTTGCACGTTGAAATGCTTCGTGAACTTCTTTACCGAATGCTTCATCCTCGATTTCTCCTGTGCTTCTCAGCCATTCTAATGGCTCATCTTTTACCCAAATGGCTTGCCATTCGTCATTTCTCCATAAGTAAGTTCCTTCTGCTTCCCAACGATCTTCACTAACATCATATGCTACATTTTGAATAATCGGTGTAAAGGTATGATTTTGTTCTACTAATCCCCAATGCTCCTCAGCATCGGAAGCTACCTTTTGTAATTCACGGATAAACTCTTCTTCTGAATGTGTTGCTCCGCCTTGTTTTTCTTCAATGACTTTTACATCCAATGCATTCATTTGTCCAGGATACGATTCCATCACAATTCCATTCGTTTCAATATTTACTTTCTGACCGACTTTAAGCTTCGACGACTCCGGATAGTGAAAAACAATATAATCATTTCGCTCAGCATCGTTTGTCATTTTTCCAACTCCGTGAAACGACTTATCCTCTATTGAAGTGACATACCATCCTTCTAGCATCGTTCCGTCATCCTTTCCTTCTGAATCTCCGTCACTTTGAGATTGACAAGCGACGAGCAAACTTAAACAACTGATTAGGATTAACATCATCCATTTTTTCATGTTATCCCCTCCTTATTGAAGTAGACGAAGCAAGAACGATTTCGTTACAAAAAAACAGCCGACGGAGTCGTCGGCTGTTTTATTTATTGAACATATGTCCCTTTATTGCTTGGATGAGCTTCAATCGGTTCGTACACAGGATATTGTTCGCGCACTGCTTGCGCTACTTCCGCGACACGGTCTTCTGGCATAAGGACAAATAGAGAAGGACCTGCCCCACTAATCGTCATGCCATAAGCACCAGATGATTTCACGAGTGCTCTTACTTCATCAAAATGTGGAAACATCTTTTTCCGAAACGGCTCGTGGAACGTATCACGTTCGAGCATTTTTCCTGCGAGCGACCACTGTTCGTTCGCAATCGCTGCGACGAATAAATGTCCGGCCGCACTACCCGCTGTCGCTTCTGCATGATTGAGTACATCAGGAATCACACTGCGTGACTCTGATGTCGCTAATTGCACGTCAGGTACTAAAATGAGCGCTCCCACTTTCGGTGCGTCTAATGCGACATAGTCGAGCTCTCCATTTTTGTAATAAGAGAGAACGAACCCGCCATGAATCGCCGCATTGACATTGTCCGCGTGACCTTCAAACGTCGTGCCGAGCTCTAGCTTTTGTTGCATCGACAAGTCGAGTTGCAAAATTTCATTCGCAATCTCCACTCCTGCCGCAATCGCAGAAGCACTGCTTCCTAAACCTTTCCCTAACGGAATGTTAGAAGAAACGACGAGGACGTGAGGTGAAATCGAACGCCCTGCAAATTTTGCAGTGCCGAGAATCGTCTTCACGATTAAATTACTTTCGCCACCTGTTAAACTCGCATACTCTTCTTCACGATATTCAACATGCCAACGATCCGACTCGTACACGCGCACTTCCATCGTCAAATCCAACGCTAAACCGAAACAATCATATCCTGGTCCGAGGTTTGCAGTAGTCGCCGGGACGACGACAGTAAACTTCGGCTGATCCATTACGCTTTTCCTTCTTGTAAATCTTTTAAAAAGGCAGTGAATTCGTCTTTCGATAAGATCGGCTCATCTTTATTCACTTCAATCGCAGTTTCCGGATCTTTTAAACCGTTTCCTGTTAAAATTCCGACTACTGTTGCGCCTTTTTCAATTTCGCCCGCTTCGATCCGCTTTTTAAGTCCTGCAATTGTCGCACATGATGCAGGTTCTGCGAATACACCGTCGCGTGATGCGAGTAGTTTATACGCTTCTAAAATTTCTTCATCTGTCACGCTCATAATGTGACCGTTCGATTCTTCAAGTGCCGCTTTCGCTAAATGCCAGCTCGCTGGATTTCCGATACGAATCGCTGTTGCGACTGTTTCTGGTTCTTCAAATACACGATCATATACAATCGGAGCTGCTCCATCTGCTTGAACACCGAGCAATGTCGGGCGTTCTCCGCCTTTTTTCGCTTGATATTCTGTGAACCCTTTCCAAGCTGCTGAAATGTTCCCAGCGTTTCCGACTGGAAGAGCGAAGTAATCAGGTACTTGACCGTCCAATTGATTGATCACTTCAAATGCGATTGTCTTTTGACCTTCCAAACGGTACGGGTTAACCGAGTTAACGAGTGCGATTTGGCCTTCGCCTACTTCGCGTACCATGTTTAATGCTTCATCAAAGTTTCCTTCGATTTCGACGATGTCCGCTCCGTACATTTTCGCTTGCGCTAATTTTCCGAGCGCAATTTTCCCTTCAGGAATGACGACGATTGTACGCATCCCTGCGCGCGCACCGTATGCCGCCGCAGAAGCTGATGTATTTCCTGTCGATGCACAAATTAACGCTGTCTTTCCTTCTTCCTTCGCTTTCGCTACCGCCATAACCATTCCGCGGTCTTTAAATGAACCAGTCGGGTTAGAACCTTCCGTTTTGACGTACACGTTCACGCCCCATTCCGCTGATAAGTTTTTCAAGTGGATGAGTGGTGTGTTTCCTTCTTGTAAAGTTAATTCAGGTGTCGCTTCTGATACGGGTAGCCATTCTTTATATTCCTCGATTAAACCGTTCCAACGTCTCATAATAAATTATTCCCCTTCCACTCGGTAGTAGCTTGATAATCCGAGTACGCTATCTGTTTGTTTTAATGTATCTAAAATGTCGAGATGTTGCTTGCGCGAAATCTCATGTGTAATGATGATCAAATCTGTTTCGTTATTTTCATCCATTTGTTGAATGACTGTCGCTAAACTTGCGCCATTATCGCTATAAATCGACGTTAAGTGGGTGAGTACGCCCACTTCATCTTTTACGCGAATACGGTGGAAGTAACGTGAATATTTCTGTGCGTCCTCTTTCACTTTGCGCTCATATTGCGGTGCATGTTTACGTTTTCCGTTCACACCTAACAATAAGTTACGGCACGCTGCAACGATATCTCCTGTGACAGATGTTGCCGTTGGAAGTGAACCTGCTCCCGGTCCGTAAAACATTGTCTCTCCGACTGCATCTCCGTATACGTATACTGCGTTCATTTCATTATTAACGGATGCGAGTGGGTGAGCGTTCGGTAAAAAGACAGGTTCTACTGCGACTTCAATGCCGTTTTCGTCTTTTTTCGCTGTTCCTGCAAGCTTTACTGTGTAACCGAAACGGTCTGCAAGTTCTACGTCACCGTCTTTAATTTCGCGAATACCGCGTACGTAAACATCTTCTAACTTCACTTCTGTTGAGAATGCGAGCGATGCTAAAATGACCATTTTACGCGCTGCATCGAGTCCGTCAACGTCCGCGGTCGGATCTGCTTCCGCGAATCCTAATTCTGTCGCTAAAGCGAGTGCTGCGTCGTATGACATATTCTCTTCTTTCATCTTCGTCAACATGAAGTTTGTTGTTCCATTGACGATTCCTGTTAAAGCGTGAATGCGGTCTGATGCGAGTCCATCTTCTAATGTACGAATTAATGGAATCCCGCCTCCGACGCTCGCTTCATAAAATAAGTCACAACCATTTTCGTCTGCGATTTTCAATAATTTCGGTCCGACTTCCGCCATGACGTCTTTATTCGCTGTGACGACTCCTTTACCTGCTTGTAATGAACGCTCGATCGCATCTTTCGCGTCCGTCGTTCCTCCCATTACTTCAACGATTAAATCGATTGAATCATCCGATAAAATGTCATCGAGCGATGTCGTGAAAATATCTTTTGCAAGTGATGTGTCACGATCTTTATCGATATTGCGCACCATCACTTTTTTAATTTGAACCGATACCCCAAGTTTATGTTGTAAATCCGTTTGGTGATTTAACAAAATTTGTGCAACCCCACTACCAACTACTCCAAAACCTAATAAACCGATATTAATTTCCTTTTTCATTTGACGATTCTCCTCACTGTCTGTACACTATGAAAAAACAAACGTACTTTGCATAAGGACATTATAAGAAAAAATGGATTGAATAACAAGTGTAATTTCTATATTATAAAGTATAGCATGAATTTTTAGACTATTAAAACGAATGTAAGGATCTGATAACAATGAAAGTATGTAAATTTGGTGGAACATCCGTAGCATCAGCAACACAAATTAAAAAAGTCGTCGACATCGTTCTTTCAGATAAAGAACGTAAAATTGTCGTCGTCTCTGCTCCAGGTAAACGTTCAAGCGATGACACGAAAGTGACAGACCTTTTAATCGAACTTGCCGAGCGCGCATTAAATAATGAAGATACGACAGATGCTTGCGCAAATGTCGTCGCACGTTATGAAGAAATCGCACAACAATTAAATGTTGATTCAAAAATTATCGATACGATTCGCGAAGATATCGAAAAGCGTGTTCAAGCTTCTAAAGAAGACGAAGTGTTATTCATGGACTCGATGAAAGCAGCAGGTGAAGATAATAACGCAAAATTAATCGCTGCTTACTTCCAATCACTCGGTGTAGAAGCACGTTACGTTTCACCGAAAGAAGGTGGCTTGCTCGTCAACGAACGTCCAGCACGTGTTCAAGCACTCCCAGAAGGTGATGAACAGCTCGCAAAGTTAAAAGACGAGAAAGGAATCATCGTCTTCCCAGGATTTTTCGGCTTTACGAAAAACGGTACATTACGTACGTTTAACCGTGGAGGTTCGGACATTACAGGTTCATTGCTCGCAGCAGCGACAGACGCTACATTGTATGAGAACTTCACGGACGTTGACTCTGTATTCGCCGCAAACCCGATGGTCGTGGACAATCCAGAAGCGATTAAAGAAATGACGTATCGTGAAATGCGAGAACTCGCTTATGCCGGCTTCTCAGTATTCCATGATGAAGCACTCATGCCTGCTTTCCGTAAATCAGTTCCTGTTTGCATCAAAAACACGAACAATCCGGAAGCACCGGGTACGATGATTGTAAGCGAACGCGAGAAACCTTCAAACCGACCAGTTGTCGGTATCGCTGCAGACGATGGCTTCGCAACACTTTACGTCGATAAATACTTAATGAACCAAGAGCTCGGATTCGGGCGTAAATTGCTTGAAATTTTAGAAGATGAAGGCATTTCATTCGAACATACACCTTCTGGTATTGATAATATGTCTGTCATTTTACGAACTGAATATTTAACACCAGAAAACGAAAAACGCGTCATTGAACGTGTTCAAGAAGAACTGCAACCTGACCACGTACACCTCGAAAAAGATTTATCGATGGTCGTGCTCGTAGGTGAAGGTATGCGTCACACACTCGGACTCGCTTCACGCGCAGCTGGTGCGATCAGTCGTTCGGGTGCTAGTATTCAAATGATCAACCAAGGATCTTCTGAAGTGAGTTTAGTTTTCGGTATTTTAACAGCGGATGAAACACGTGTCCTCAAATCACTTTACGATGAATTTTTTAAATAATACCACTAACAAAATCCCCTAACATGAAAAACGTTACGGGGTTTTGTTATGTCAAAATAACTTTTATATAAATCCTATGTTATTTTTATGTAAATGAACTTTACAATAAGTCAAATACATATTAGTTTTAATACCTTTTAGCTTATTTCGATATTTTTTCGTTTTTAGAATTTGTTTCATTGTATAATAGATAAATAGGCTACTTTGTATTTTCATTCTCAAACTTTGGTAGTTTGTCTATTTATTATTTTATATTAAAGGAGTACTTCGCCATGAAACGATTTTTCCAAAGAAAAAACGACGCTGCCGCTCCCAATTATGCAGCCGAACCAACTGCTTCCCATGTATGGATTCGATTGTCTGATTATCCCGAAGTAGAAGCTCAACTGAAACTCATTGATTTAACTATCCAAGATTTAACGTATTTACAATTACTCACTCCCTATAAAAAAGAGTTGTTACACACGACAACCGAGGCGTTTTATGAGGGCTTAGAAAAGATTCCACATTTACAAAAAATCATCAATACACATAGTACAGTAGAACGACTCAAGAAAACATTAGCGATTCACTTTTCAGCACTTTTTGACGGAAAAATCGACGCTGCCTTTTTAGAACAACGTCGGAAAATCGCAAAAAAGCATGTGATGATTGAGCTTGACCCGAAATGGTACATCGGTTCATTCTCACGCTTCTCCAATGCTTTCGTACAATTTATTTTTAGTTTATCTTTTTCAAAAGAAGAGCAAGAATCCATTATAATGGCATTCAATAAACTGATGAACTTCGAACAGCAACTCGTCATCGAAGCATATGATATGGAGCTCGAAGATTTACGTGAACGCGAAAATGAATTAAAGCATGCGATGCAACAATCCATCACTCAGTCTTCTGAAGAACTGTCAGCGATTAGCGCTGAAACAAAACGCTCCATTGAACAACTTGCAAGACAAGCACAAACTATTGAAACAAGTGCAATAGACAGTCACCAAATTGTGATGAATGCAGAGTCTCAATCTCAAGCAGGCAATGCACTCTTATTAAAACAACGAGAAGACATTGCTAATACAAGTGCTTCTATTCAACAATTAATCGAAAAAATGAAGCAACTCAGTACTTCTTCCAATCAAATACGAGATATTGTTAAATTAGTTACAACGATTGCAGATCAGACGAATTTACTCGCGCTCAATGCTGCTATCGAAGCAGCACGTGCTGGCGAACATGGGGCTGGTTTTGCCGTTGTCGCAACAGAAGTACGCAATTTAGCAGAGGAAACGAAAAACGCAATCGGCAATGTGACAAGCTTAATTGAAGCAACCGATCAACGAATTGATGAAATGACAAAGTTCATCGCGCAGTTAACGAAATTGATGAATCAATCTACTACAACGACGACAAGTGTTTCTCAGAACTTTGAAGGAATTGTTCATTCAACAGATCAACTCATTCATCAAAGTGAATTGACAAACAATGAAGTGAAATCAATTGTGCACGTATTAGATGATTTACAAGCAACGGTCCAAGACTTAGAACGAATGTCTTTACACCTCGTCACAGAGATTCAAAATTTATAATTTAAATATCCCCTCATCATGAATCGTATGAGGGGAGTCTATACTACGGACGATACTTCGATGACTCGCGAATAAAATACCCAATCCGTTCAATGATAATTTCTACTTCTTCTGGTCTTTCTTTTAAATCATACTCCGTAATTTCGATACGCATAACAGGGCAAGCGTTAAATTGATCGATCCAAGCAGTGTAACGTTTATACATCTCTTCCCAATACGACAATGGCGTCTCCTGTTCCATCGGACGTCCTCTTTCTTGAATACGTTCGACAATCGTTTCAAACGGACCATCTAAATAGATGAGCACGTCAGGATGTGGGAAGTAAGGTGTTTTCACCATCGCATCAAAAAGTTCTGTATACGTTTTGTAATCGACGGGATCCATCGTGCCTTTTTCGTAATGCATTTTCGCAAAAATATCAGTATCTTCATAAATCGAACGGTCTTGAACGAAGCCTCCACCGTACTCAAACATGCGCTTCTGTTCTTTAAAACGCTCCGCTAAAAAATACATTTGTAAATGAAAACTCCACGCTTTAAAATCAGCATAAAACTTCTCTAAATACGGATTCGTATCTACCTTTTCTAAAGAAGTACGGAAATTGAGCGCATCCGCTACCGCATTCGTCATCGTGGACTTTCCAATACCGACCGTCCCTGCCACTGTAATGATCGCATTGCGCGGGATATTATATTTTTCTCTCAAATTTATCATTTCTTTTCCTCCAACACTCTTTTCACTTCTCGAACAATATGTGCACAGTCTGATTCACTATGCACGAAATCAAAAGCGTCCCCGTCAAAACGTAAAACGGGAACTTCGGGATGAGCACGTTCGAACTGTTCCATAAACTGTGCATAGTCTTCAGTCAGCTGCACTAAATAATTCGGGTCGATTTGCTGTTCAAATGTGCGTCCTCTCAACTCGATACGCTCTTGTAATTTTTCTAAACTTGCCGTTAAATACACAATGACATTCGGCATCGGGACGTCGCGCGTTAAAATACGATAAATTTCTTCATACTTCTCATATTCTTCTTCCTGCAATGTACGTTTTGCAAAAATTAAATTTTTGAAAATATGATAATCCGCTACGACAGGACGATTTTCGCTCAACGCATTCTTTTTTATATCCCCTAATTGCTTATAGCGATTGCATAAAAAGAACATTTCCGTCTGGAAACTCCACTCTTCAATGTTTTCATAAAATTTATTTAAAAATGGGTTTTCATCGACAATTTCATGTAGTGCGACATAATCGAACTCTTGCGCTAACGCTTCTGTCAATGATGTTTTTCCGACACCGATCGGACCTTCAACTGCGATAAATGGAATCACCATCGGACACTCCTTCTTTCTTTTTCGTACTGTCTATTTTAACATAGACTTAACGGTGAATTATGAAAAGGTGATGAAATGAACGAATGGGCAAGTGATATCTATTTTATGCAGTGCGCCATTTTAGAAGCGAAAAAAGCAGCACAAATCGGAGAAGTTCCAATCGGTGCGGTCGTCGTACATAACGGAAAAATCATCGGGCGCGGCTACAATAGAAGAGAAACGACACAACGTGCCAGCATGCATGCAGAAATGCTCGCGATTGACGAAGCTTGCCGGGCAATTGGCAGTTGGCGCTTGGAAGAGACGACCCTTTATGTCACGCTAGAGCCTTGTATGATGTGCTCGGGAGCGATTATGCAATCGCGCATTCCCCGTGTCGTCTACGCCGCTCCTGATGCGAAAGGTGGCACCGTACGCTCACTCTACCGATTATTAGAAGATGAGCGACTGAACCATATGGCTACGATTGAAACAGGCTTATTTGCCGAACGATGTGGTCGGCTGTTGTCCGATTTTTTTAGAGAGTTACGACGGAAGAAAAAAGCACAAAAAAGAGAAACGCTCGAGTAAAAGCGTCTCTCTTTTTATTATTTTACAGGGCATTCAATTTTTTCTTTGCCACCCATATACGGACGAAGTACTTCTGGAATGACGACTGAGCCGTCTTTCTGTTGGTAGTTTTCTAAAATTGCCGCTACCGTACGACCGACTGCAAGGCCGCTACCATTTAACGTATGAACGTATTCTGGTTTCGCCCCTTTTTCACGACGGAAGCGGATATTCGCACGACGCGCTTGGAAATCTTCAAAGTTTGAACATGAAGAAATTTCACGATATACCCCTTGTGTCGGCATCCACACTTCTAAGTCGAACTTTTTCGCCGCTGTAAAGCCAAGGTCTCCCATACAAATGTCGACGACACGATATGGCAATTCGAGAAGCTGTAACACTTTCTCAGCATGTCCTGTCAACTTGTCTAATTCTGCATATGAATCTTCCGGCTTTACGAAACGGACGAGTTCCACTTTGCTAAATTGGTGTTGACGAATTAAGCCTCGTGTATCACGGCCCGCAGACCCTGCTTCCGAGCGGAAGTTCATGCTATGTGATGTGAAAGCTTGCGGTAAATCCGCTGCATCTAAAATATCGTTGCGATAAAAGTTCGTCGTTGGCACTTCAGATGTCGGGATTAAGAAATAGTCTTCGTCTTCGATGAGGAAAGCATCTTCTTCAAATTTCGGAAGTTGTCCCGTCCCTGTTAAACTTTCTCGATTGACGAGGTACGGTGGAATTAATTCCTCATATCCGTGCTCATCGACATGTAAATTGACCATGAAGTTTAATAAAGCACGTTCTAAACGAGCACCTAAACCGCGATAAAAGACGAAGCGACTTCCCGTCACTTTCGCTGCGCGTTCAAAGTCTAAAATATTTAAATCTGTCCCGAGATCCCAATGTGGTTTCGGTTCGAAGTCGAACTGCGGAAGCTCTCCCCACGTGCGAATTTCTACGTTATCATCTTCCGTTTCGCCTTCTGGAACTGATTCATGTGGAATGTTCGGAATGCGCATGAGCACGTAATTTAATTTCTCTTCCACTTCATGAAGTTTTGTGTCGAGCGCTTTAATCTCTTCGCCCACTTCACGCATTTCTTTAATTTCTGCATCGGCATCTTCTTTATTTTTCTTCTTTTGGCCGACGAGTTGTGATACTTCATTACGACGTGCTTTCAACACTTCTACTTTTGAAATTAATTCACGGCGTTCATCGTCCAATCCTTGGAACTGATCTAATTCTGAAATATCTTCTCCACGGCGTTCTAATTTTGCTTTAATACCTTCAAAATCGCTGCGTAACAGTTTTGCATCTAACATATTCATTCTCCTCTTCCAATTATTTTTTTGCATAAAAAAAGCCCTCATATCCCCTCATATAGGGACGAGAACTACCCGCGTTGCCACCCAAATTAGCCCATCATGAGCTCACTTTGAAAAAAATAACGGTTTTCGACCGGCTTATCATTTGAGAATAAGCAACTCCAGGACGGATTCATCATTTCGCTTTATTAGCTCGCACCACCCGCTAACTCTCTTTAAAAGTCGAAATCACTACTACTTCCTATCAACGTTTTCATTTTTTGCTTCCACATATAGTATACACGATGTGGCTTCAAAATTTAAGTTATTCCTTAAATTTTTGAAGCCGTCCATCGTTTATATCGTTTTTAAAAGCTTTGCACATTGCGCATAATAGTTTCGCTCATGTGGCACAAACTGTCGGAATGCAATGCTCTGTCGCTCTCCTGTAAATATATCTTCCGTATCGACAAACTCGATTCGTCTTTCAAACAACTGAATTAATTGTCGTTTCGACACACATACTAATGTTTCCACTTCTTCTGTTTGTAGTATGAAAATAAACATGAGTAAACTCACGGTCGATCCAGTCACCAATTTGAATCGTATCCTGAATGACCGCACCGAATGTTAAATCTTCAATATTTCGCTTTAAACCGAGCTCTTCTTCAAGTTCGCGCACGCCATCCGCTATCCTTTCTTCCGCTTGAAGATGTCCTGCTGCGGTTACATCATAAAGAGAGGCGAAGTCTTTTTTCGTTGCGCTACGCTTTTGAAGTAAAACGGTATCTCGCTCAACGAGCCAGCAATGGAATGTGTCATGCCATAGTCCAAGTTTATGCACATCGTCTCTCGTCTTTCGCGATAAAGGACGGTGTGCTTCGTCGTACGTTTGAATCCATTCTTCAGTACACATTTTTATACCGTCTGTAAAAATTGTTTCGCGACACGTTCTGTCACAGGACCTGCAACACCTGAACCGATTGTCGTACCGTCGATTTCAACGAGTGGTAACACTTCGTTTGTCGTGCTCGTCATAAACACTTCTTCTGCTTCAAGAACGTCTTCTTTCGTAAATTCACGTTCAACAAATGGAATATTTAATTGCTCTGCAAGCTGTTCGACACGCATACGTGTGATTCCTGCTAAAATGTAATTCGATAAAGGACGTGTCACTAATTCTCCGTTTTGAACGATGAAAATATTTGAACTCGTTCCTTCTGTTACATAGCCGTCGCGAATTAAAATCGCCTCATAAGCACCCGCATCGTTTGCGACTTGTTTCGCTAAAATGTTCGGAAGTAAGTTCAATGATTTAATATAACAGTTTTTCCAACGTTCATCTTCATGGAAAATCGCTGTTTTCCCTGCCAAACGCTCTTCCATCGCAATCACTTCCATCGGACGTACTGTCATCGTAATCGATGGTTTTACATCTTTCGGGAATAAATGACCGCGCTTCGCAATACCACGTGTTATTTGAATGTATACGTCACAATTTTTCTCTCCTGAGCGCTCGACCGCTTCCATCATGAGTGATTCAACCTCTTCTACTGTCATACCGAGATCCATGCGAATCTCTTTCGCACTTTTCACGAGACGCTCGACGTGTTCACGCATCATGAAAGGTTTGCCTTCATAAATTCGCGTCACTTCATAAACACCATCTCCGAATTGATGACCGCGTTCATCGACTGGAATCACTGCATCATTTTCGTTCACCCATTGACCGTTCGCATATACAATTACCATTTGTAAAACCCCTCTCTTCTATCTACTACTCTCTATAGAATACGCTCATTTCGGCTTCTTTTCAAAGAAAAAATGCAATGTCACAATAAAAAGTGACATTGCATTTTTTTAATTTCCGTAATAAATCGGACTGCCTGGACCGAGGTCGATTCCGAGCGTCATCCAAGCAATTAATGTAATCGTCCAAACGACTAAGAAGAAAATAGAATACGGGAACATCACTGAAATGAGCGTTCCAATTCCCATATTTTTATCATACTTTTGTGCTGATGCAATAATGAGTGCGAAATACGTCATCAACGGTGAAATGATATTCGTTGATGAATCCGCAATACGATAAGCCATTTGCGTTAATTCCGGTGAATAACCGAGACGCATCATAATCGGCACGAATACTGGGGCCATCATCGCCCATTTCGCAGAAGCACTTCCGATAAATAAGTTAATGAAGGCTGCGATTAAAATAAACACTAACAATAAAGGAATTCCCGTTAAATGAATACTTTGTAAAAATTGAGCACCGTACACACCGAGGACGAGACCCATATTCGATTCAACGAAAAATGCGACGAACTGGCTCGCTGTGAAAGCGAGTACGATAAACATCCCCATCGAAGACATCGTCGCAGACATCATACCTGCTACGTCTTTATCATTTTTAATCGATTTCGTCACTTTACCGTAAACGAGACCTGGTACGAAAAATAAAAAGGCGATAATCGGTACGAGTGACTGCATGAATGGCGAGCGAATGATCGGCATCTCATTTTCAACACCGCGTAAAGGAGCACCTGGGAAAATGACGAGAAGGGAAACGAGAACCGCTGATACTAAAATTGAAAGTCCAGCAAATAACAATCCTTTTTTCTCGATTTTTGTAAGACCTTCGATTTTTTCACGGTAGTCTCCTTTATATTCACCGAGACGTGGTTCGACAATCTTTTCTGTCACGAATGCACCGACAAATGTTAAAACAAAAACAGAAATGATGATGAAGTAATAGTTCATTCCAACGTTCATCAATTTAGCATATTCCGGATCGATAATGGCCGCTGCCGTAATCGTAAATTCTCCGAGCATTGCGTCTGTTCCTGATAAAAATAAGTTCGCACTAAATCCACCAGAGACACCTGCAAAAGCTGCCGCAAGACCAGCTAATGGGTGACGACCGAGCGCTGCGAAAATGACAGCACCGAGCGGAGGTAATACGACATATCCCGCATCTGATGCGACACTTGACATCACGCCGGCAAATACGAGTCCTAGTGTAATGAGGCGTTTCGGTACAGACATGACGAATCCACGCAACACCGCACTAATTAAACCAGACCCTTCCGCTACCCCAATCCCGAGCATCGTCAATAAGACGACACCGAGTGGCGCGAATTCGATGAAGTTTTTCGTCATATTCGTAATGATGTAATGAATCCCTTCACCATTTAATAAGTTTTTCACTTGAATCATTTCACCAGGTTTTCCTGGATGTTCGACCGTTACGCCGAAGTACGAAATGATGGAAGACAAAATTAAAGCTAAAACAGCAAGTCCCGCAAACAAAGTGACCGGATGTGGTAATTTATTTCCTACTTTTTCAATTCGATTCAAAAATCCTTGGAAGAAGGATGCTTTTCGTGTTTCCAACTACGACATCTCCTATTTTTAAATAATATTCTTTACTATACATTATTTTCTGATAACATGATATGAAAAAGTGATAATAGAGACTATTTTCTTATGAATTACATAAAAAACACCATATTTCATGCATTTATTTCAGAATACTCTAAAAAGAAATACTATTTATAAAATATTTTACGAAACACAATTTTGCTATTTGAATATAAGTTTTAATTGCTTTTTCACTCTTTTATTCTCTTCTATACCTTTCAAATAATTTATTTTACAACTGAAAGCGGTTGCATTAAATATTTCAATTGTCTATTATAAATCTATTGCGAAAATTTAAAGGAGGGATCAAATGAAAAAACGGAAACTCGGTTTAACCTCTAAAATTTTACTCGCCCTCGTTATCGGGATTGTGATCGGT
Organism: Savagea faecisuis; assembly: GCF_042675605.1. Taxonomy (NCBI): domain Bacteria; kingdom Bacillati; phylum Bacillota; class Bacilli; order Caryophanales; family Caryophanaceae; genus Savagea; species Savagea faecisuis. Next base: position 8,239 of record NZ_JBHTJF010000028.1, on the reverse strand, counting down.
ATTATTTTATATTCTTTACCTGATGCGAAATGGAAAGATGATTTCCTAGTCGGGGGTGTCTTATATGTACTCGGAACGATGTTTATTAACGCTTTAAAAATGTTACTCGTTCCTGTTGTGTTCTTCTCATTAGCTGTCGGAGTCTCTTCGCTCAGCGACATTAAACAACTCGGACGTATCGGTAGTAAAACGTTAATTTATTATTTATCAACGACAGCGATCGCAATCAGTTTAGCCTTGCTCGTCGGTTTAACATTGAATCCAGGGAAAAATGTTGATTTAGGAGCAGTTCAAGAAGGGGAAGTATCTGTCAATGAAGCAGCACCGTTTTCGGACATTTTAATTAATATTATCCCTTCGAATCCAATTGAAGCACTCGCTTCAGGTAATATGCTACAAATCATCTTCTTCGCGATTATGTTCGGGGTGACGATGACTCTTTTACAAGAAAAAGTACCAACGATTAAAAAATTAACACTTGAATTAAATGATTTGTTTTTAAAAATGGTCGGCATCATTATGCTCGTTGCGCCGATCGGGGTGTTCGCACTCATTACCCGCACGTTTGCGATGTTAGGATATGACGCGATTTGGCCTTTATTAAAATATTTAGGAAGCGTTCTCATCGGTTTATTCTTCATGTTAATCGTCTATGTCATTTTATTGCGTATTTTCGGAAAGGTGAATCCGTTCGTCTTCTTCAAAAAAATCGTTCCACCGATGTCAATCGGCTTCTCAACAGCGAGTTCAGCAGCCGCTCTTCCGATTTTCTTACGCACTGCGGAAGAAAGCTTAGGAGTGGATAAGAAAGTTTCTTCTTTCACTTTGCCACTCGGTTCGACGATCAATATGGACGGCACTGCCATTATGCAAGGGGTTGCGACCATTTTCATCGCCCAAGTTTACGGATCGCATTTAACTCCTTCTGATTACATTATCGTCATTTTAACAGCGACTCTCGCATCAATCGGTACCGCTTCAATGCCAGGTGCTGGGATCATTATGTTGTCACTCGTCCTCACTTCTGTTAATTTACCAGTTGAAGGAATCGCCCTCATCATCGGAATTGACCGGATTGTCGACATGTTCCGAACGTCTGTCAACTTATGTGGAGACGCGGTCGGTACTATTATCGTTGCGAATTCAGAAGGCGCGCTAGATGAAGCCGTCTATAATGATCCGACGAAAGTGATTAGATAAAAAATAGAATATCAATCGTTAATATTAAAAAAGTTGAACTTGAGAGCACTCAAGTTCAACTTTTTTCAATTTTATTTACGAAACGGATAAGCTTTCACGATGCGACCTTTTCGTCCCGTCGTCGTTTCCGCTTGTGCGAGCGAGTTTAAAATGGCTTCCTCTGTCGCTTCTGCTGCCGCTTTAAACAATTGATACATTTCTTCTTCATCGTCACGTAACACGTGCAAAGCGATTTTTTCATCCGACTGATGTGGGATGCGATGCGCTGTTGAAAAACCAATCGTAATATCGCCACTTCCGTTTGAAAAATAAGCCCCTGTCTTTCCGAGTCCGATGCTACAACGTTGAATGATTCGCTTTAATTGCCGTTGCGTCACTGGTGCATCTGTCGCTAAAACGATGATGATCGAGCCGTCCGTTTCAGCAATCGCTTCTTCTGTATGTCGACCTTTGTAACGAGCATATTCAAAATCGTGCTCTTTCCCAAAATTGCTTAAGACGAGTACACCGACTGTATAATGATCTGTACAACGGGAGCTGGAGCCTATGCCACCTTTATGACCGAAGCAAACCATTCCTGTTCCTGCACCGACCGCTCCTTCTTCCGCGCGAGTTGTGGAAGCATTTTGCAACGCGCGTTGTACATGTTCTTCACGGACAGCGATGTGACGAATTGTATTTAACGGATTTCCGAAAGAAGTCTCCCATCCTCAAGGAGTGTGAAGGTGCGAATAGCACCAATGAGTAGGTGGGAGATGAATTTCGGTTGGCTTTAGCCAAAGAATTTGGTAAAA
>NZ_JBHTJF010000028.1:0-6209 GCF_042675605.1 Savagea faecisuis | reverse complement strand
CTCGTATGCGTAAAATATCCAAGGTACTAAAAACATTGCGTATCAGTAGGGTTGGAATGCCCCGAATTCACGCTCGTGGAGAACACATAAGACTTGCTTGCAAGCTATGTTCGTGGAAACGAGAAGCCCCCACTTCAAGTAGACCGTAAGGTTAACTAAGTGGTGGGTAGTTCACATGGCCATCATTACACTCTCCTACGACGACGTTGACCGTTCCTGTCGTATCTCCAATTTCAGGGCTTTGGGCTAACATCTCTTTAACTGTACTTTGCAACACTGTGCCAACCGCAAGCGTATTCGTCAACATGATCGGCGATTCAATCGTTCCTAATTCGTCTACTTGTACGAGCCCTGCTGTTTTACCAAATCCGTTAATGACGTGACTCGCTCCGATCACTTTCTCACGAAATAAATTTCCTTCATGTGGTAGTATAGCCGTCACGCCTGTACGAATGACTTCTCCATCTTCTAAATCTTCTCGAATCGTTTCATGACCGACTGCCACACCTTCAACATCTGTAATGCAATTATGTACACCGGTCGGTAAATGACCGATTGTTATCCCGTATTCTCTAATTTTCATGTCATTCCTCCTAAAAAAACTCCTACCTTCAGTATATCGAACTGAAAGTAGGAGTACTTTATTATTTACTGCGGTTCGCCATTAAATCTGAACCTGTTAATTCAGACATTTCGATCCCTTTCATCGGCTCGCCAAGGCCTTTAGAAAGTTCCGCAATTAATTGATAATCTTGATAGTTTGCTGTCGCTTCAACAATTGCACGCGCAAATTTTTCAGGGTTTTCTGATTTGAAAATACCTGAACCTACGAACACACCGTCCGCTCCTAATTCCATCATGAGCGCTGCGTCCGCTGGTGTTGCAACACCGCCTGCTGCATAGTTTGTGACTGGTAAACGACCTGCTTCTTTAATTTGTTTTAAAATTTCATAAGGTGCTCCGAGATCACGCGCTTCTGTCATTAATTCATCGTCATTCATACCGACGATTTTCTTCACGTGCGCATTAATCTCACGTAAGTGACGAACCGCTTCTACGATGTTTCCTGTTCCTGGTTCACCTTTCGTACGAAGCATTTGAGCGCCTTCACCTAATCGACGTGTCGCTTCCCCTAAGTTACGTGCACCACATACGAAAGGTACCTTGTATTCGCTTTTCAATAAGTGGAACTCTTCGTCTGCTGGTGTTAAAACTTCACTTTCATCGATATAATCGACATTCATCGCTTCTAACGTACGCGCTTCTGAAATATGTCCGATACGGCATTTTGCCATAACTGGAATTGAAACCGCTGCTTGTACTTCTTCCACGATGCTCGGGTTCGCCATACGAGCAACGCCCCCTGCTTTACGAATATCTGAAGGGACACGTTCTAATGCCATAACCGCTACTGCCCCTGCTGCCTCTGCAATTTTTGCTTGTTCTGCGTTAATGACGTCCATAATGACGCCACCTTTTTTCCATTCAACCATAATGATTCCCCTTTCTTTCATTAACTTTAGTATAATGAAATTTGACCACATTAAAATGACCAGTTAATAAGTATTTAACCAGGTCAGATAGGAGAGGTTGAATGGAATTTTTATTTATTGAACTTCAAAAAAATGACCAACCTTTATATGAACAAATTTACGAACAAATTCGAAATAAAATTACAGATAATGAACTCAAGCCAGGCGATAAACTTCCTTCGAAACGCAAGTTAGCCAGTTTTTTAGAAGTGAGTCAAACGACGATTGAACTCGCTTACGCACAATTACACGCAGAAGGGTATATCCGATCTGAAGCGCGACGAGGCTTTTTTGTAGAACAAATCGATGAACTTACTCCCGTCAGCGCACCTATCACAATCGCTCCTTCTTTAGAACAGGAACGTCCTTCTTACGATTACGATTTTTCTCCAGGTACGATTGATACGAGCGAATTTCCTTTTGCGACGTGGCGCAAGTATGCGAAAGAAATTATCGACGCCTCCTATCAAGACTTACTACAACTCGGACATCCTCAAGGTGATGTTGAATTGCGTTCTGAAATTGCCCAGTACATCGCACACTCACGTGGTGTACATTGCACTCCTGAACAAATTATTATCGGTTCAGGAACAGAACAACTCATGGCTCTTTTATTGCGTATGTTAGGGAATCAATCTCTCTTCGCAATTGAAAATCCAGGTTATTTACAAATGCATCCTGTGTTTGAACATCACCACCATCCGATTGTGCCGATCGATGTCGACCAAGATGGAATGATTGTCGAGCAACTCATTCAAAGCGAGGCGACCGCTGCATTCGTCACACCTTCTCATCAATTCCCGACAGGAGCCGTTTTATCCGCTTCACGCAAAGCAACTTTATTAAATTGGGCATATGCTCGAAAAGAACGCTTTATTGTTGAAGATGATTACGATAGTGAATTTCGTTACAGTGGACGACCGATTCCTGCTTTAAAAAGCTTAGATCAACATGGAAAAGTCATTTATATGAGCACTTTCTCTAAAGCCTTTATGCCTTCACTCCGTATGGCTTACATGGTGCTACCTCCTGCACTATATGAAACGTTTAAATATGATGTCATTCAATACGCAGCGACCGTACCACGATTCGACCAACAAATTGTCGCACGCTTCATGAAAAACGGCCATTTTGCCCGACATTTAAACCGGATGCGAACGGTTTATAAACGTAAAATGCAAACAGTCATCGATACTCTTTCTACTTTATCGCCTAAGCTTACATTTTTCGGAGAACATGCAGGGATGCACGTCATGATTCAATTAGAGGACGACCGGACAGAAGAGCACTTATTGTCATTAGCTCATAAACAAAATATCCGACTTATTGGCATTTCTCAATACTACGTGCAACGTACCGAGCAACGCCCTACTTTCTTACTCGGGTTCGGTGGAATCCCAAATGACCAAATCGAAAACGCGATTCACACTTTATGGCGAAGTTGGGACCTATCACTTTAGAAATTGTGTTGTCACCGCCCACCAATCTTTAAAGAAAACACCAATCCCTTGGAAAAACAATCGAAATGAACTCGTCATAGTCACGTCTTCTGCTGTGACGAGTGTGACATAATGACTTTTATCCACGATGTAATTGTATTCTTGCTTATCATCGTATGTAATATATGCATACCCGACGACTGTTCCAGCCTTCACAGGAGCTTCTAACGGCTCTTTTAACGAATAGGTAACTTCCACATGAGCTTCTCTCTCAGAATCACTAGGAAGAAGCGTACGGATCGATTCTGAAGCGATAATATCCACTTTCTTTTTTGTTCCGCGCAAAACAGGATAAGTTTCATAATTTTTAATTTGTGCACCTTCTTGAACTACTTCTAAATCGGTATATTGTAAAAACACATCATCCATCAATTGTTTCACGATGTCATATCGTGCTAATTCAGAACGGACTCCATCTGTTTTACTATCTAAAAGAACAGCGATTAAACGTTGCTTTCCTCGTTTCCCTGAAGCGACTAAAGAGAATCCCGCTAAATTACTCTCTCCAATCATCGCACTGTCAATATACGATATTTCATGAAGTTTACCTTCCAACATACTATTGCGATTTTCGTACGTCATATCATTCCATTGTAATTCCACGCGACTCATATCATCTCCGAGTAACGGATGAAGTTGATATGTATAATACATGAGCTCTCCTAAAGAACGTGCAGTTCCAACAGACTCACTTTCTGCATTTTCGATATCGCTTCCCATACGTATTAACAATTCACCCTTTTCTCCAGAAGCGTTCGTAAATAAAGTTTTCTCAAGTTGTAATTCTTTCGCTACCTCATTCATCCGTTTTACAAAAGCGGCTTCAGAACCATCAATTATTTCAGCAAATGCAACACTTGCGGCAGTCGATTGCATAATCGTTAACGCATCATACAATTGTTTCACCGATAATTGTGTACCTGCTTCAAAAGGAATATCAAAAAAAGACGCTTCTTCTGAAACCGCAGCTACGTAATCAGATACTTCATACATTTGCTCTTTCGTTAATTGGCCTTCTTCTAACTGCTGCAATACAATGTACAATGTCATCCATTTACTGAGTTGTGCAATTCCGTGCACTTCATCAATATTCGTCGCTTCTAAAATTGTCCCCGTATGCGTATCAATTAATAATGAACTATCACTTGTCGATTCAGCACTAGATTCTTCCTCTGCTCCTACCATTGTAGGGAAAGCCAATAAACTAATTAATAAGACCATGCCTACCCACCATTTTGGAATCATGAACGATTCTCCTTTCAAAAAAGCACCCTGACGAAAAATCGCCGGGTGCTGTCATTTGTTTATGAAATTGAATAGTTTGGAGCTTCTTTCGTAATTTGAACTTGGTGAGGATGGCTTTCACGAAGTCCTGCACCCGTCATACGAACGAATTGTGCTTCTTCACGTAACGTACGTAAATCACCCGTTCCGCAATATCCCATTCCTGCACGGATTCCACCGACTAATTGGTGAATCGTATCCGCTAAAGGCCCTTTATACGGCATACGACCTTCAATACCTTCTGGAACTAATTTTTTCGCATCATCTTGGAAATAACGATCTTTTGAACCTTGTTCCATCGCTGAAACTGATCCCATTCCACGATACACTTTAAAACGACGACCTTGGTAAATTTCTGTGCCACCAGGACTTTCAGTTGTACCAGCTAATAAGCTACCAAGCATGACCACATGGCCACCTGCTGCAAGTGCTTTTACGATATCGCCTGAATATTTAATTCCACCATCCGCAATAATTGTTTTACCATATTCACGTGCTACACCCGCACAATCATAAATTGCTGAAATTTGTGGCATTCCGACACCCGCTACAACACGTGTCGTACAAATAGATCCTGGACCAATTCCAACTTTGACAATATCTGCCCCTGCTTCGTAAAGAGCTTTCGTTGCTTCACCTGTCGCAACATTACCTGCTACAATCGCTAACTCAGGGTAAGTTTGTCGAATTTGAGCGACCATATCAATAACACCTTTTGAATGTCCATGTGCTGTATCGATTACGATTAAGTCTACTTCAGCTTCAACGAGCTTTTCTACACGTGTCATCGTATCAGAAGTAACACCAACTGCAGCACCTACAAGTAAGCGGCCTTGTTCATCTTTCGCAGCTGAAGGGTATTCGATTACTTTCTCAATATCTTTAATAGTGATTAATCCTTGTAAGATTCCATCATTATCAACGATTGGTAATTTTTCAATGCGGTATTGTTGTAAAATTTTCTCTGCGTCATCTAATGTCGTACCTACTGGGGCCGTCACTAAATTTTCTTTCGTCATAACATCATTAATTTCTGTCGAATAATCTTGAATGAAACGTAAGTCGCGGTTCGTAATAATTCCTACTAACTTTTTATTTTCCATCGTGTCTACGATTGGAACTCCAGAAATACGATATTTGCCCATTAAATGTTCAGCATCATATACTTGATGTTCTGGTGTTAAAAAGAATGGATTCGTAATAACCCCATTTTCAGATCGTTTAACTGTGACAACTTGCTCTGCTTGATCTTCAATGCTCATATTTTTATGGATGACGCCTAATCCACCTTGACGTGCCATTGCAATCGCCATACGTGATTCAGTAACAGTATCCATGCCAGCACTAATGATTGGAATGTTTAACTGAATCTTATCTGTTAACTTAACAGATAAAGATACGTCTTTCGGTAATACTTCAGATGCTCCTGGAATTAAAAGCACGTCATCAAATGTTAAACCTTCTCGTGAAAATTTAGTTTCCCACATTTCAAAATTCCTCCTACAATTGAATATTATTAAAAGATTAACAACCGTTGCGAAGATTGTCAAGTAGCGAAAGTCGAATACCTTAAATGTAAACGGATTCATTTGAACAAATAAAAAAACACGATGATTACATCGTGTTTTAATTGCTTGGCAACGTCCTACTCTCACAGGGGGATACCCCCAATTACCATCGGCGCTAAAGAGCTTAACTACTGTGTTCGGTATGGGAACAGGTGTGACCTCTTTGCCATCGTCACCAAACTTATATTGAATGAAATCATTCACTCAAAACTGAATAAAACTAACATCTTTCACAACGAATACTGTTTCATACTTATTATAGGTTAAGTCCTCGATCGATTAGTATCTCTCAGCTCCGTATGTCGCCACACTTCCACCCGAGACCT
>NZ_JBHTJF010000027.1:0-19854 GCF_042675605.1 Savagea faecisuis | reverse complement strand
GAAATTCATCTTTATATTTTGCAGGAGTCGGAAACTTTTGCTTTTTAAGAGTTTCTTTATCATCCTTGAACTTTTCATAGGTTTCCTTACGTTCCGCTAACATCTTGTTATAGACAAAACGAACACAACCAAAAGTTTTGGCTAATAATACTTCCTGTTCTTTATTTGGTAGCAAACGAAATTTGAAGGCTTTATTTTGCTTAGTCATATCTATTCACCTCACTTTGTACGGTAAAATATCGTATATATATTGATTATATCGTAAGAATACCGTACAATCAAGTATGAGGTGATGATAATGAAAGATGATAAAGAGCGTGTAGAAATACGTATGCCCAAAACAATTATCGAGAAATTAGATCAATACCAAAAAGAGAATGGACTCTCTACAAGAACAGCGACTATTCTTGAATTATTGAGAAAAGGCTTAGAAAGATAGCTTTGGCTAAAGCCAACCGAAATTCATCTCCCACCTACTCATTGGTGCTATTCGCACCTTCACATTCCTTGAGGATGGGAGACTTCTTTCGGAAAGCCGTTAAAATAACTCATCAAAATCGAGTCCATGCTAGCACCATAGCGATGGACTCGATTTGCTTGTTTTATTTATCTGTTATCGGCAATGAAATCGTTTCAGCATTTAAATGGAGGATGAGTGTCGATAGCTCTGCAGAAGTTTGTTGATCTAAGGCGAGCACAAAGTTTCGTGGACTGTGATCAGCCGTACAATCTCCGTCTTTCGATGTAATACTTACTTCTAACTGTTGTTTTTCAGGATGAGCGACGACATTACTAATCGTATAAGGACAACTGCTCGATTCGAATAGTCCCATAAATAACACATCCTTTTCTTCCATATCGATACGGCTCAACTCTTCTGTTATTTGAAACGCTTTCCATACTTCTTCATAATCTTGTTCATTCTTCGCTCTGACCGCCATCAACTTCTCATGATTTCGCTCGGTAGCGAGCTCTTCAAAATGCTCAGGCAAACTTTGGCCTGAAGCGATGATACTGCTTTCTACATGTTCTACTTCCGCCTCTTCTTTCGGTACACATCCGACCATACATACTATCAATAGTGCGAACGTAAGAAAAATAAATCTTTTCATCTTTGCTCTCCCCTACCTTTCGTATAAATGCTTATTTACAAAAAAAGCTAGTGATCTTTACGCATCGTAAAAGTCCTAGCTTTTCATCGTTTAAATGACTTGTCGGCGATCTTCGTCATAAAAATCACCTGAATTAAATCGTTGAATCGGACCGTCCCATTTTTTACGAGTGATCGAGCGATAACGCTCGTTCGTATACGTGCCGATCACTTTCTTCCAAAACTTTTGAGCAGGGACATTCGTCGCGTCTTGGCGCACTTCCCACTCCCCTTGAAATGAATCGAATAAGCGGGTCGCTACTTTGCGTCCTAAGCCGTACTGACGGTATTTGCGCATGATGAAATAATCTTGCAAATACCAAAATGTTCCTGTCTCATCTGTTATTTTTTGAATTAAAGCAAATCCTGCGTACTTTCCATTGTATTTAATAAAGTGAGGATAGTTCGTCTTTTTCTTCACATATTGAGCGACATCAATATATTCATAACTTCCTGAGTCGAGGACATCTGCCTCATCGAACTCCGAGTAGTCATAACAATATAAATCAATGAGTCGCTCCAATGTCCTGGCGTCTTCCTCGTCTGCGGGTACAATTTCAAGTGTTGATTTGCGTGCGATCGTTAACATAATACATCTCCTCATAAATTTTTAATGAATCTTTTTTATTTTACCATTTCTTTTCCGATTTCTCGACTACTTTGCTCGAACTAGTCATTGACTGGCTTTTAACCTATCCCGTATGATAAGGATAAGTGGAAAGGAGCATCTTAAATATGATGAAAACTTCATTGTTACAAGAAGCGAAAGCACTCGATTTTGAAAATAAATTGAAAGCGTATCGCGACGAATTTTATATGAACGATGGTCAAATTTATTTCGACGGAAACTCGCTCGGATTAATGAGCAAACGAGCAGAAATGGCGCTCGACTATTTAACAGATTCTTGGAAGCGTTATGCGATTGACGGATGGACGAAAGGTGCGTACCCTTGGTTTACATTGTCAGAAAAGTTAGCCGAATTAAGCGCTCCCCTCATCGGTGCAAAAAAAGAAGAAGTCATTGTGACAGGTTCGACAACGTCTAACTTACATCAATTGCTCGCGACATTTTTCAAACCGACGGCAGAACGCAATAAAATTTTGGCGGACAATTTGAACTTCCCGACCGATATTTATGCGATTAAATCGAAGCTCGAACAACATGGACTCGATCCGAATTCGCATTTAATTCAAGTGGAAAGCCGTGACGGCAATACGATTGAAGAAATCGATATTATCGCAGCGATGCGTGAAGATGTGTCCATCATTATTTTGCCGAGCGTCTTATATCGCAGCGGTCAAATTTTAAACATGCAGCAATTGACACAAGAAGCGCATGAGCGTGGTATTTTAATCGGCTTTGACCTTTGTCATTCCATCGGCGCGATCCCCCATGACTTATCGAAATGGGGCGTCGACTTCGCCTTCTGGTGCACGTACAAACATTTAAACGGCGGCCCTGGTTCTGTCGCTGGCCTTTACGTGAACGAACGTCATTTCGGTACCGCTCCTGGTCTTGCCGGCTGGTTCGGCAGCGATAAAAACCGTCAGTTCGACATGAGTCATACGATGACACAAGCGATGACAGCTGGTGCTTATCAAATGGGGACACCGCATATTTTAAGCGCTGCTCCGCTCTTCGGTTCACTCGAAATTTTCCACGAAGTCGGCATCGATGCAATTCGTAAACGTTCGCTCGAATTGACGAACTTCTTAATGAAACTCGTTGAAATCGAACTTGACGGATACGGCTTTACGATTTCGAACCCGCGAGAAGATCATCGCCGAGGCGCACATGTTTACTTAGAACATCCTGAAGCGGCGCGCATTTGTAAAGCGCTGAAAAAAGTGAATGTCATTCCAGACTTCCGCACCCCACGTGGCATTCGTTTAGCACCTGTCGCACTTTACAACACAGCGGAAGAAGTGTATGACATGGTACAACGTTTGAAAAACATTATGGAACATGAAACGTACAAAGGATTTTCTAATGCACGAGAAATTGTCTCCTAATTCGAAAGAAGGTGCCTTATGAAACATACGATTGCCGATTTACACAAAAAACTCGCCTCACAAGAACCGGCCATTCATACCGACTTTAAAGACGAGATGACGTATGGAGAATATTTAAATTTAGACAAAATTTTAACGAGTCAAAATCGCCTATCCGATCACCACGATGAAATGTTGTTCATCATCATTCATCAAGTGAGCGAACTATGGATGAAACTCGCCTTGCACGAAATGACAGCGGCGATTACGGCCATTGATCAAAATGAAATGAACACCGCATTCAAAATGCTCGCGCGCGTATCTAAAATTCAATCGCAAATTATTCAAGCATGGGACGTGCTCGCAACGATGACACCGAGCGAGTATTTGGAGTTTCGCGATGACTTAGGAAAAGCGTCTGGTTTCCAATCGTATCAATACCGACTGATCGAATTCGCTCTCGGCTATAAGACGAAACATATTTTAAAAATTTATGAAAAAGATGCCGTCTTGCATGAGTTTTTAACCGAAGCGATCAAACAGCCGAGCATTTATGACGTATCGATTCGAGCGCTCGCACGCGCAGGGTTTGAAATTAATGAAGATTTGCTAGACCGTGATTTTTCCGTCACGTATGGGGGAGACGAAACGGTACGTCAAGCGTGGGAAACGGTGTATCGCAATGTCGATCAATATTGGGAGTTGTATCAGCTTGCCGAAAAGCTCGTCGACGTGGAAGATTGGCTTCAACAGTGGCGTTTCCGTCATATGAAAACCGTCGAACGCATCATCGGCTTCAAACAAGGAACAGGTGGCTCAAGCGGGGTCAACTATTTACGCGAAGTGCTCGATCACCGCTTCTTCCCAGAACTTTGGGATTTGCGCACAACCTTATAACAAAATCGAAAAGAAAGTCGCACGTTCGGCTTTCTTTTCACTCTACAAAGGGGTGGAATGTATGGAAAAAAGACAAGATCTTTGGTCATCAAAACTAGGATTCATTTTATCAACAGCGGGAGCGGCAATCGGATTAGGAGCCATTTGGAAAACACCTTATGTGACAGGGATGAATGGCGGAGGAGCTTTCTTCCTCGTGTTCGTCATTTTAACATTGCTCATCGGGCTTCCGATGCTGTTATCCGAATTTATCATCGGTCGTTCAACAGGAAAAGAAGCGATCAGTGCTTATAAACAACTCGCACCTCGTTCATTATGGGTGTGGATCGGGCGCATCGGCGTCATCGGTTGTTTCTTACTATTATCGTTTTACGGCGTCGTCGGTGGATGGGTGCTCATTTATACGTTGAAATCACTCACAGGGGGCGTCATCGGAGATCAAGTGAACTATGTCGCTTTATTTGGTGAGACGATTAGCTCGCCAAGCACGACATTACTCGGACTCAGTTTATTTATCGCGATTAACGTATTCGTCTTAGCAGGCGGTATTCAAGCAGGAATTGAACGTGCGAATAAAATTTTAATGCCTTTATTATTTCTTTTCTTCATCGCGATCGTCATCCGTAGCTTAACATTGCCTGGAGCGATGGAAGGTGTAAAATTCTTCTTAATGCCGAGCTTTGAAAATATGACGAGTCAAGCGTTCCTTTACGCACTCGGACAATCGTTCTTCTCACTCGCTGTCGGATTTTCATGTATGGTGACGTACAGCAGTTATTTGAAAAAAGACGTCAGCCTCGTATCGAGTGCGAATTCAGTCGTTTGGATGAATATTTTCGTCTCTTTACTCGCGGGTCTCGCGATTTTCCCTGTCGTCTTTTCATTCGGCCTACAGCCAGATGAAGGACCAGGCTTACTGTTTATGGTATTGCCAGAAGCGTTCGGACAGATGGCATTTGGTCAACTATTTTTAGCACTCTTTTTACTGTTATTTTTATTTGCGACATTGACCTCTTCTTTCAGCTTATTCGAAATTATTATTGCAGCTTTGACAGCGAGCGGTAAAAAGAGACGTGTTCCGACTACGTTAACAATCGGATTAATCGTCTTCATTGCGGCGATTCCTTCAGCCCTTTCTTCAAGTACGCTCGCTGACTTTTCAATCTTCAATCGCTCTGTTTTTGATTTAACTGACTTTGTCGTCAGTAACGTATTACTGCCACTCGGTAGCTTGCTCATCGCTATCTTTATCGGATGGAAAATGAATAAAGCACTCGTGAAAGAAGAGTTTTTAACGGCGAATCGTCACGGAGAAAGATTGTTTAATGTTTGGTATTACGGCATGATGAAATTTTTCGTACCGATTGTGATCGCAATCGTACTCGTCATTTCACTGAAAGGATGATTGGATGCGTTGGATTGATATTTCACAACCATTTCATGAAAAGACGACGACGTGGGAAGGGGATTTACCTTTCACGTACACGCTCGCCTTTTCGAAAGAACAGACCGGCTCCGTCAACCTCGGACGGATCGCAACGAGTGTGCATACGGGAACCCATATCGATGCGCCGTTTCATTTCGATTCTTTAGGAGAAACGGTTGAACAACTCGATGTCAATGAGTTTATCGGTGTCGCTCAAGTCGTTCACGTGATCGATGTGCCTGTCATTGAACCGGAACATCTCACGATTGACGAACGAGCGCAGTTCCTGTTACTACGCACGACACATACCGCTTCGACGACCGCTTTTCCGAAGCAGTATACGACACTTTCGCCGCGGCTCGGTCCGTTCTTAAAAGAAGCGAATATTTCACTCATCGGGGTCGATACACCGACGATTGACCCAGTCGATAGTAAAACGTTAGATGCGCACCATGCGTTGTATGCATCACGCGTGCATATTTTAGAAAATATCGTCTTAGATGAAGTGACGGAAGGCTTGTACGACTGTATCGCCCTTCCGCTCCGCATCGATGGTGCAGACGGTAGCCCCGTCCGTGCTGTCATTCGACCGATTGAATAAATAAGAAAAAACCGAACTTCATTGAGAAGCTTCGGTTTTTTTGCGTCCTGTGACGTAAAGGGCTAAGCCGATAAACAATGTCGCAAACGGATACGTGATCGGAACCCAAATGCTCGGCAATGTGTACGGCACATTCGTCAAATAGCCGAGTTTCGTCGGATACAAATGCATCGCTCGAATGTACGCTGTCAATTCCGGTGTGCGTTCTGTAAAAGCGTGCACCGCTTCCGAATTTTCCTCACCGCGCTTAATCACTGTATACGAACGTTCCTCATCGGGCACGCGCCCTTCTAACTGCCCGGCATCATTCGTAATGAACAACTCCGGCTCATTCAATACGACGACGGTCCACGTCCCTTGCTTCTCTTGCATACCGATCGTTCCGTAATAGCGAGCGAGTCCTTTTGCCTCGATTGCTACAGGAACTGTTTGAAACGTCTCGATGACTTCTCCGTCATAACGTAACGTCACATTCGCTAATCCTTTTTCGACACCCCACGGATCGATATAACTCGGCATATTTTGAATGTCTTCTTCGATTTCAAATGGATGATTTTCATAAGCGATTGCGGTATTTCCGATGTAGCGACCGTCCTCATACATGCCCCATCCTGCCTCTATAACGTAAAGCAATAGTAAAGGTAAACTTATAATAATAAAAAACAACCCGATTTTTCGGCGCATCGTATTCCTCCTCAATGAAAAAAGAGCCGAGCGAACTCGACTCCTTTCATTATACTTTAAATTTAGACATCGTCTGTTGTAAAGCTTGAATTAATTCATTCATATTCGCAATCGAATGAGACATCGTAGCGATCGTTTCATTCTGTTCGTCTGACGCACTCGTCACACGTCCAACGAGTTCAGAAGAAGACTCTGCAGCACCTGACATCTCTTCAAGGGAAGCAGCTACTTCTTGCGTTCCTGCTGCCATCTCTTCTGAAATAGCGGTCATTTCTTCAATTTCACCTGTCATATTTTCAATCGATTGAACAATTTCAGTAAATTTCTCTTCTAAATTGTCCAATGTTTTCGTCCCTTTGACGACATTGCTCGTCGCGGCTTCCGCTGCACGTACTCCACCTGTCGTCGACTGTTGAATTTCTTGTACGAGCGTATGAATTTTATCCGCAGAGTCGGCCGTTTGATGCGATAACTCGCGCACTTCATCCGCAACGATCGCAAATCCTGCGCCCGCTTCTCCTGCACGTGCCGCCTCAATCGAAGCGTTCAATGCTAATAAATTCGTCTGTTCCGAAATTTGCGTAATCATATTCGTAATCGAACTAATTTGTTGCGCTTGTTCATGAAGCTGACGAATAACGGCTGTTACCGAGTCCGTCGCTCCTTCAATTTCATTCATTTGTGTAAATGAATATTGTAACGCTTCATTACCTTCAATAACTTGGCTCGAAATATGATCCGTATTGTTCGCGAGTGTCGATGCGATGCGTGCGACATCCGTCACACCGTCCGCCATCGTCTCCATCTCACGAGCACTATCATTCGCCATATGCACTTGCGTCGCTGAGCTATCTTCCATCTCATGCATCGCTTCTCCGACACGTTTCGATAAATTATTCATATGTTCCGACTGACGCAACATATCATTCGATGCTTGATTGACAGAATTCGTTGCATTATTGACGTCCCCTACGATATGGCGCATATTGTCCATAATACTTTGGAACGTCTCCCCTAAAATTCCGACTTCATCATGACGGCGCAACGTACGCTCGGCAACATCACGAGAGAAGTCTCCTTGTGCGATTTCATTCCCCATCCCGACTAATTCACGAATCGGTTGGGAAATCGAACGCGAAATAAAGTATGTGATAATTGCCGCTACAACTAAAATGACGAAACTTAAAACAATCACTTGATTGCGTAATTGGTCAAGTGGCTCCAACATTTCATTTTCACTAACGATCGTCGCCGCGCTCCATCCGTTTTCCATACGTGTGTAAGCGACTAATTGGCGTCCTGCATCGTTCGTATAATCCATCATGCCATTACCGTTCGCAAGCATCTCGCGGACGAGTATTGATTGATTCGACTCTTTGCCCGATTCTTCAGCTTCTTGAAGAAAGTTACGTTGTTCTTTGACGAAGTCACGATTTTTGTGAGCGAGTACCGTACCCACTTCATTAATTAAAAACGTATTCCCGCTCTCCCCCATCGTAATGCCGTCTGTAATATTCGATAAGTAATATCCATCTATTCGTGCAAGTAAAGCTTGCTTCTCACCTGTCTCTGTATCGATTGGCGTCGCCATCATAAGGACAGGTTCTCCTGTTACACGACTTATGATCACATCCGACATCGCATGTCGTCCTTCCAAAGCTTGCTGAATGTACGTTCGATCAGATAAGTCTGCCACACTGCCATCGATGTAATGACTTTCTCCATTTGCTGTCACGATACCAAATGTTAAATATTGATCTGAACTTTCCGAGAAATCCGTCAAATAAGCAAGCTGCTCTTCCATTTGAGCGCTTCTTACATTCTCATGCATCGCTACCGCTTTTAATTCAATGAATGACTTCTCAAAATGTTCTTCAATGTATGTTACCGTGCTTTCAACCTTTTCTTCCAATCTCGTTTCAACTTGATCAATCAATGCTTTTGAACTGTTCGTATATGAAAAGAATCCGAGCGTTACTGCAGTAATTAACAAGAGGAGGATAACTGAAAAAGTAATCTTAGAGCCTATTGTTCGCATAAAACCAATGACCTCCTTCATAGTGTTTTCATACTAATCATTTTATGTAAATATTCCTAATTGTCAAGAAGTTTTCACATAAAAAGAAAACGTTCTCATAATTTATGTTCAAATTATTAAAGGCCCCTCATCCTTCTTGTACATAAAGACGAGCAAAATTACTACGCCTCCAAATCATATATGTTATACTATATTTTAATAAAAGATATACGGTGTAGGGTGTTTTTCTACACTTTTACATTTATATTTTATTTCAAAAGGAGGAATTTCAAATGGAAGCATTTCGCTATTGGGATGAAGAAACGAAGCAAATGAGTGAAGAAGCAACAGACGGTGCAATCGCGATGGAGCGCTACCCGAAAAAAAGCACAGAAAACAAACCGCTTTACGAACAAGACCTCGTACAACTCGTACAATATGACGGCTTATTACGCAATGAATACTTCGGTGTTTTGAAAAAACAAGACGGCACTTTCGTCGTTGAAGATTTAGGTGAAGGAATTGTGGAAATTAACGAAGAAAAAGCCCATTTATTCAAATTAGGAAACGTGTACGAAAATCCTGAAATGATCAAAAACTTAAGACGTTCCATTAGCGGCTACTACTGCTGTTAATTGGATGAATCTCCAAAAGACATCCCCTCATGGCGAGTGGATGTCTTTTTAGTTGACTGATACGAAGCATAGATTTATAGTGAGAACTATAGATGTAAGCGCTATCAACAAGGGAATAAGGGGGAATGAAGATGAAAAACTATCCACAACAACCACATGGGGGAACGTTAGTCAATCGTGTTTTGGAAGGAGACGCTCGCGAAGAAGCATTACAACGAGCGCAAAACCTCCCGACGATCGTCGTCGACTTGGAGGCCATCATCACACTTGAAATGATCGCGATAGGTGTTCTGTCACCGAATGACGGCTTCATGGACGAGGTGAACTACAAATCGGTCTTGAAAGAAGGACGTTTAACAGATGGCACCATTTGGCCCGTCCCACTCTCTTTCGCACCGATTGGCAAAATGAATGAAGAAGTCATTCGCTCACTTGCTATCGGAGATGATGTCGTCTTAACTGACTACTATAAAAAGCCGATCGCGATTTTACACGTGTCGGACATTTTCGAATACGATAAAGAAATGCGAGCGCATTATTTATTCAATACGACGGACCGTCATCACCCTGGTGTCGATTCGATTTATCGACGAATGGGTAATCTCGCGATCGGAGGACAAATTAGCTTATTGAACCGGGCGGATTGGGGACCGTTCGAAAAAATGAGACTCGAACCGAAAGATACGTGGAAACTGTTTTACGAAGAACGCAAATGGAAAACGGTCGGCGGCTTCATTACAGGGGCAAATCCGCTCCACCGCGGACATGAATACATTCACAAAAATGCACTCGAAGAATTGGACGGCGTGCTCATTCAACCGCTCGTCGAACTCGCAAAACGCGAATATACACGACACGAATTCCGTATGCTCGCCTACCGCGCTGTACTCGACACGTACTATCCGAAAGAGCGCGCTCAACTCGCACCGCTCCGAGTGACATACATTTTCGCTGGACCGCGGGAGACGATTTTACACGCACTCATTATGAAAAACTACGGCTGTACACATGCGCTCATCGGTCGAGATCACGCAGGAGTTGGCGACTTCTATGACAAATATGAAAGTCACTCGATTTTCGACGAATATACACCGGAAGAATTAGGTATCGACGTCCGCCTCTTCCACGAAGTATTTTATTGCGCGCGATGCAGCAGCTTAGCGACGACTCAAACGTGTCCGCATGACATCCGTTATCGCATTAACATTTCAGGTACAGGTGTGCGCGAACTGTTGCGTCACGGCATGATGCCACCGAAGGAAATCATTCGTCCAGAATCGGCACGCATCGCGATGCAAGGGGTGCAACCGAAAGGATTGGATGAGCACGGAGAATCGATTTCTCCTGTTTCTAAAACGATTAACAGCATCTTCCCTTATTATAGAACTTCACGCAGAATCGGTTATCATCCACGCAAAAATCCGATTACACGTGAATTGACGATCGAAGACTTAGAACTTGCGGTACTCGATGCACGAACGAATGCCGCACTCATTTATCGCGACGTCTTCCGTGAATTTAGCTATGTGACCGACCATAATCGAGACATTCAACCTTCTTGGATTACGGACAGTTACTTAGATATGCACGCGCAGCAAGATATGGTATTAGACGACTTACAAGAAAAGCTCAACTTAGCAGAAGAAGAAACGAGCGATGAATTTATGTATCAAGACAAAAGCGAAGTCGAAAAAGAAGTCGAAGCGGCGAAAACAGTGAAGCGTTACACTCCTTACCCTGTCACGCGCGATGCGATGGACCATACGACATGGAACCCACTTCCTTACAAACGATACCGCGGAGACGATGAGTAAACAAAATAAAAAGAAGTTTGAGTATCATTTCGCTCAAACTTCTTTTTTATGTGTCATGCTCAATCATGCAGAGTATGCCTCCCTTTTCTGGTCTTGTAAACGCGCTACTAATGATCCGATGACGATGAATCCAATTCCGACGACGATCAATTCCCACATAATCGAATCGACATGGAATATAAGTTTCTCTAATGGGAGCGCTACCAAACCTGCGAAGAAAAACACATAAAACACTTTAATTAACCAAATATGTTCTTCTTCTCCGATCGCTTTATAAAGAGACCACATGACAATCATTTCAACAAAAACGAGTGCAGTTAAAATAAAGAACATCATTTGTCTCACCCCTCTTCTTTTGTTATTTTTATTATACACTATTTCACTCATTAAATCATCAATTTTGTATAATTCAAACAAATTTATCGCTTTTCGAACATTTCGTTTTACGATTTACCCTATTATCTTATATAGTAAATATTAAGCAATAATAGAAAGGTTGGAATGCTATAGTTAGATTTGTATCGATTACAAATTTTCATAGCGATACACAATTAATACAAAACAATTATTTAATTTCTCTTTATTTAGAAAGCTACGGATACCGTGTGCTACACATCAATTGCGCAGAAAAGACAGATGACTTATGCAACATTCGTTCTCGTTTTCATTTTGAATAGACGACGGTCGAAGCGCTCGTTTCAAAAGAACGCCCTATCTCTTCGATTATCTCCGAACTGCGCGACTCGTTTCATTACATACATTTGCGCGGACAAGTGACGAACTTTGAAGAACAAGCGATTGAACTCGGTCAGCTCATCGGCCCTACGTATCAATACGTCCTACTCCAAAAAATAATCGAACAACTCGATACAACGTACGACTATGTCGTCTTCGGCGTCGATGCTCGTGACGATCTTTGGTTAGGCAATGCCCTGTTCGCTTCAACGAATGAAATCTCTCTCATTGAACGCGAACGACTGACAACGACGATTCCTTCACACTTCCATACGATTTTCAGTGAGATTCAACAACTGAAAGAAACTTTACAATTTCCGAGCATTCGCAGACAAAATACAATCGTTCAACATCCGGAGCGATTACGTCAATTCATATCATACCGTGCAGAAGACTATTCCTTCCCCTTCTCACATAAATTGTTTACCGCATTCCGAACAGAGCTTCACAATATGGTCACTCAAAACATAGAAGAAATGGTTTTAGGTGACTATAAAAAGAAATAACAAGAAATCAATAAAACTTCCGACTCAATTTTGAGTAATTTTGTTTAATAATCATCGTGCGTGGAATATATAGACTAGTTGGTCAAACGACTAGAGGAGGAATTATAAATGACAAAACGTATCGATGTAGAAAACGTAGTAAAAGCAAAAGAAGTGATTGATGAGTTGGTGAGTGAAGGTACACCACATGATCAAATTTATGTATTCAGTCATGAAGAAGACCTCGAAGAAAAAATGGCGGAATACTTCGGCACTGAAGAAGTCGGTGTGAAAGAAGAAGGTGTCGTCAACAAAATTAAAAACATCTTTTCAAAACGCGGCGACGAACTTCGTAGCCAGTTCCAATCACTCGGACTTTCAGAAGTAAGTGCTGCTGAAGCAGAAGAAGTATTAGATGACGGACGACTCGTTATCGTAGTTACAAACGAATAATAAGATGACTAAAGCAGTAAACGTTCACTCGTTTACTGCTTTTTTATTTAAAATTATCTCTTCACCCATTTATCCTTTAAGTTTTTCTATCTAAAGTCTTATCCATACCCTTTTTTTCATAATGACAGAAGTTTTACTTTTCCAATTTTTCTCATGCGAACGATTCATTTTGACGGAAGTATGATTATTTCGATTGAAGAACGGGAAAGCATAGACTAACAACAAAAAGAAAGGATGTGAGCGTATGTGGTATGTACAACAACATCTCGAAAATCCAATTGCCCCTAGCTATGACTATGCAAAAATCAAGAGAATTCAAGCGATTACACCTGAATCATTAGAGAAGGCAGAACGCGAATATTCACTCCCACTCGAAAAAATAAATGAACAACCCGAACGCCACTCTTCCTTATCCACAAAGACGATGTACATTCATCCCGTGAATTGGAAGCGCTAACATCCTTTCTTGACGAAAAAACGAGTAGGCCACAACAAAAGCCCTTTCCCGATATGGAAAAGAGCTTTTGTGCACTACTCGTTTTTCGTTTGTTTAATGAGAATTTCTGAATAATCCGGAAGTCGTTTTTCCATTTCGTATTTCGTCAACAATGTCCAAAGTGCAGTAAAACCGACATGTTGAAAAAGAAGTGCAATCATTTTCGGCGCGAGCCCCGCTTTTCTCAATTGTGCACGCGACGCTGTCATATCCGTCGTCGTTTCCCCCGCGACTTCCTGTAGAGCGAGCGTCTCTTTCGTTTCATCTACGAATACTTGTAACGCGTACGCGACAGAACCACCGACGATAAAATACGGTGCATCTTCTTTCAACTGTTGTTGTAATTGTTTCTTCGTCGTAATCATCATTTCTCTTCCTCTCGTTCATCCAACCATAACGTCATGCCGACATAAGTCACACCGACGAAAACCGCTCCGTACCAAAACAGTTCATCGAATTGACTCGCCATGCCGTAAGAAAGCAATAACCCTCCAATAAAGCCGAGGATGAGTCCTCTTTTATTCATTCGTCACCTCAGCATGCGACGGAATGCCGTGCGAACTTTCCGCAAATCGGATCGCGCGGGCAATCGCCACTTGCATCGCTTCCGCTGCTAAATTGCCAACGACGTCGATCGGTACTTTATGTTCGCCAGTTCCGAGTGCGAAAATCGTATCGCCATCCAACATCGTATGCGCTGGATAAATCGAACGTGCGAAGCCATTTTGCGCAATTTGTGCTACTTTTTGTGCTTCTGCTTTCGTCATTTTCACATTCGCTGCGACGACTCCAATCGTCGTATTCCCGCCAGGTAATGCTTCAATATGCGGATGCTCTTTCAAATAAGCGATGCTGTCGATGCGCTCATTCGTTTCAGGATGACGGGCACTCGCCAAAATCGTCCCATCTACATCTCGCACTTCTCCGACCGCATTCACCGCAACGATCGCTCCGACGACGATGCCGCCCGGTAATGTGATCGATGCGCTACCGAGTCCGCCTTTCATCGCTTGCTTCGGACCGAGCAATTTGCCAACAGTCGCTCCGCATCCCGCGCCGACATTGCCGTACGGAAACGGCTCTTTCGAAGCACGTTTCGCTGCTTCATACCCCATTTCAGCTGTCGGTCGCACAGAAGAATCGCCAATGGCCAAATCGAATAAAACCGCTTGTGGCACGATTGGTACTTTCGCGACACCGACATCGAGTCCGATGTTTTGCTCTTCTAAATAACGCATGACACCATCTGCTGCCGCAAGTCCGAATGCACTACCTCCACTTAAGACGACCGCATGCACTTCGTTTACTAAATTAATCGGGTCTAATAAATCCGTCTCCCGCGTTCCCGGTGCTGAACCGCGCACATCTACACCAGCTACCGCTCCTTGCGGTGTCAAAATAACAGTACATCCAGTCGGCGCTTCGCGATTTTCTACATGCCCGACGTCAATGCCCGGAACATCAATGATTGAATCCATTACATCGCCCTCCTTTTTCTTTTATTTTACCATAAGGGATTGCCTTTCGCGCTCAATAGGTGTATAGTACAAACAGGTGCCAAAACCTCGTGATGTTTTACATCACACTAGATCGGCACGTTCACGCACGGATTGCGAGTGCTGATCTATTTTTTAGAGCGGGAGATGAGCCCCGCTCTTTTTATTTTGCCTTCAAACGTAAAAAAACGCCTCAGGAAGAGACGTTTAGCTATACTTATATTCACCAAATATATGTAAGAACCATTCCTCGCTTTCCAAATTCGCACGATGAATAGATGAATGTATCTCATAAAACAATCAAAAAGCTCCCATCAATTAAAATGAGAGCTTACAAATTAATAAATTCTTTTAATCAACTTTATTAGGTTCAGCATATGCTTTTAGAATGGATGAGATTTCATCCAGCGAAAGATTATGCGTAACAATGTTTACTACAAAGTCCTCTTCTTCTTTACTGCCCGGAAAAACTAAACGATACCCATTGTAATAAAAGAAAAGAACTGTGCACATTAATGCTGTACGTTTATTAGCATTATGAAAACAATGATTTTGAGCAAGTGATTGAATAAGCGCAGCCCCTTTTAAATAAAGAGTGTCGTATGCATCTTTACCCAACACTGTATGTTTAGGTCTAGCTAATGCAGAGTCTAATAAACGATGGTCTTTCACCCCAATGAATTCATCAGGCGAATACTTCATAATCATCTGTCTGTTCACTAGAATTGCTACCTCTGTCGTTACGTACCATGTCACCGATTAACCAATCCCTTTAACGCTTCATCATGTGCTTCCATTTCTTTTTCTAACACTTCGAAAAAATCAACGGGGACACCTTCTGGTAATTCAACCATCATTGGAGCTTTTTTAACAAGCAATTGATCGTTTTTCAGTTCCACTATAACGTCGTCGCCTTTCTTCACGCCTAACGCTTCTAACATGTTAGTCGGAACGGTTAATCCTAATGAATTGCCAACCTGTGTAATTTTTCTTTCAATCCCTTTAACTTTTACCATATCACTCACCTCTTTTATGTTTTATAACGTTATAACAATTATAACATATTCAATCTGTTTTTCCTCGATTTTCAAATGCTTCTGTATAGGAAATAGCACAAGTGCGCACCTTTTTGTACAATCTACTTACTCTGCTAAATCTTGCGGGAAATTCATCTCGTTAAAGACGTCTCCCCCTTGTTCTTTTATTTGAATCTTCGTCGAAATATCATTGCCTGTCTTGCCATCAAATGATTGGTACATCGATGTCGTAATGCCCAAACCTAAAATGATAAAAGAATCTAAACTGTTTGCGAAGTCTTCTTCTGACGTCACTTCAATGACGACATTCGTCATATCTTTATTCGCTGTTACCGTTTCGATTGAAGCGAATTCCGATAAGTCGATCGCTTGTAAGTTTTCATGCATTTCTTTCAATATTTGTTGCTGATCTTCTTTTTTTAATTCGAATGTCACTGTACCGTCTCCGTTGTCGACGACACTTTCCGCTTTCATCTCTTCCGCTGCTAACCATTCATCGACGGACTCTCCACCGAGTGCTTCTTTCGTCAACGTGACGTTCACCGTTTGAGCGCCACAAGCACTTAACACGAATACGAGTAAAAGGATGACGATGGACCATTGTTTTTTCAAATTATGCCTACTTTCTACATCTCCTTACTTTTGAACGACGAGTCCGACTAAATCGATCGTAATGCTCGACTCATAAGGGATGTCCTGTTGTATGTTCCACGTTAGTGGTGTCATTCGGACGAGTGCTTGCCACTCTTGTTCTGTCAATGTGACCGAATACGTCCACTGGAACTCTTTTACTATATCATATCGCGCTTCAATTAAACGACGTGTTTTTTCGTTATTGTATGTCGAACGTTCATCCGATGCTTCATACACCGCTTCTCGTAGTTCACGTAAATAATGCGGATTCGGAATAATTTTCACTAAATACCCACCCGCTTTTAAAACACGGTCGAACTCATCATAGTTAGCAGGAGAAAGCATATTTAAAATGACATCGAACGTCTCATCTTGAAAGGCGAGATTCGCTAAGTCATTGACGAACCATGTCGCTTCATTATACTGCTTCGCTGCTTGTTGAACGCCATCTTTCGCAAGGTCAATGCCGATCGCTTGAACATTCGGCACACGCTGCAACACTTGATGCAACTGCGAACCTTCCCCGCTCCCCGCATCCAGCAAGCGACCGCTCAAATAGCCCATCTCTTCTAACCAAGAAGCGAGCGTCTCATGAACGGGCGCATATAAATCGAGGTCGACGATAATTCGTTCACGCGCTTCGAACAATGCTTTCGAATAATCGTTCATCGGCTGACCGTTAAATAAATACGCATAGCCTTGTTTCGCGAGATCAAACGTATGTCCTTTCTCACATCGAAATGTTTCTTGCTCGAAATGGAGGTCCGTATGACAATGAGGGCATCGGAAACAATTGCCCCACTGTTCGATTCGACTCGCCGCTTGTTGTTTTTTACTTCGCATCATTCATTAATCCTCTTTCTATTAATCACGGTATTTTTTCATGTTAGATAAATGGTGTTTCGCATTCGGGTCGTCAAGGATGAGCGACGCATGCAAAATCGTACCGCGCACCGCCACTTGCATTATATGCTCATTCCCTGGATTGACGAAGTTGTACGTCGCCCCTCCTGGATACTCATCGACGTAAATCGCACCGTTATGAGAAGCGATGAATCGTTCTAACAACTCTTCTTTCATCGGTGATTCAAAGGCGATTCCGTATGCTTTGTCACCGTCTGACTCAAAAGTTAACACCCCTTCATCAAACGTCACTTGATACATCGGAAACGTTTCATACCCTGCGGACATTCCGCCGTCTGCTGTTTTCACGACGTGCGGATATTTTTGTTGGATGGACTCAAACGAATCGCCAAATGCGACGTCAGCGATACGCATCGTACCGTCCGCGTTGGAATAAAGCGGATCTTCTTTCATCGCTTCTTCTAATTGTTGCTCATACTGCGCAACTTTCGCCTCTTCCCCTTTGGCGACGTCTCCTCGAATTGATTCGAGAACAGAAGCAGCTTCTTCATAAGCACCTTCTGCGATGAGTGCGTCAATATTCGACCAAGCCGCATGCAAGCTTTGTTTCTGCTCTTCTATTTTTTTCATTTGAGTTTCAAATGCAGCTTGCACGGAATCATCTGCCTCACTCATCTTGTCACGCAATGCTTGCAAAGCGGCCACTGCTTGTTCAGGCGACTGTTCTTCAATTTTCTTTAACTCTTTCGCCCATTCCGCTTCCTCTCCTTTTAACTGTTCACTTGCCGTCTTCCAGTCCCCTTGTTCGATCGCTTGTAAGCCTTCTTCTGAACTCGCGCCCGAACAAGCGGTCAACAACATCGCTAAACTTATGACGGCCACTGCTTTCTTCATCGTGCTCATCCTTTCACGCTTTTATATACTGTATCGTATCACAAAAAACTTCGCCTTTCTGCCTAAAAAACCCCTCTACTCCATTTTCAGTAGAGGGGATTGATTGTTCTCTATTATGTCGTACTCAGTTTACGCTCTGTTTGGAAAGTTAACACTCTTTCATCTTCCACCCAATCTCCGAAACGTGCGGCACCACCTGGTCGATCGTAAATGGTCGGTGCATCATTCGTGTTCGGAAAGACGGTCTCTATTAAATAACGTTCGGCTACGTATGCGTCATCTTCTTCTAACGATTCCGTCCAGTGAGACAAGTATAGTTGAATGTATGCGCGATTTTTATGAGCCCACGTGTTCATTTGATCGCGTAAAACACGATGGGGAGGTTCGAATGTACCACGCTCTTCTAATAAACGATACCATTCGCAGTACTCTGCCCCAAACCCACGATGACGCATCCATTTAAATAAAGAATCCAACACTTCCGTCGGTGTTTGCAACTCGTGTAAAGTGCTTTCGAAATCTTCTAGCACCGACAAAGATGAGTAACGGAGCACGTCTTCAACTGATCGTTCTTCGTCCAACACTTCGAAAGAAACGGTCGGATATGCTGCGCGAAGTACGTAAAAGAAAGATTGGTTGTGCAAAATAGAATAAAGGGGATGTTTTCGAATCCTTTCAAGAGATTCCTCACGCTCTTCACAACGCTCCGCATCTAATGCAGGAAGAATGTCACACAACTCTGAAATGCGCCCATCACGTGCGATGAACTGTAGTTTTTCCACAAAGGATTGTTTCTCTTCTTCATGCAAAAAATACTTCTCAAAATTCTGTTCCATACTGAAACCTCCTCAATTATCTATTATTTCAATTAAATCCCAAAGAGATTTAACAATTATTATAGTAATAATGGATCAATAAAAAATCAATACCTTTTTGATATTTTAGTAAAAAAGAACTTTATAGAAAAATCAAAATATTTCTTACAATAGTCTTTAAGTTTTATATTTAGAGATTTAAGTTGTACCAGAACGCTTTCCACAAGCATGGCTACACTATAATTTTTGAAAGTGAAACGATATTTTGAGGGATCTCAATAAAAGAGCATTACAAAAAACAGACATACTTACATCATAAGAAATGAAGAGCAATTAGTTTACGGATTTCCGCTACGCAAGGACGCTTTCCGCGAGTCTCGCTGCAGCCTCCTCGAAGCAAGCTTCTGCGGGGTCTTCCGCTCACGCTATTCCTGCTGGAGTCGACTTGCTCCGCTACAATCCAAAAAGATATACAGTGCATAAGAAAACTAAGATAATATAAAAAAA
Source organism: Savagea faecisuis (assembly GCF_042675605.1). Lineage (NCBI taxonomy): Bacteria > Bacillati > Bacillota > Bacilli > Caryophanales > Caryophanaceae > Savagea > Savagea faecisuis. Next base: position 223 of record NZ_JBHTJF010000027.1, on the reverse strand, counting down.
CACCCACTAATTCGAAAATTAATAGGTGCTTTGTGATTATGAAAATGAACAGACGCATGGTACTGTGTCGTCTGGTACTTTGAGGTAAGATTCCACTCCGTCACGTTCTAAAATTTCACGGTATTCTCGTAATGTGAATGGTTTACTATCTTTCCACACGTGTTGATTAACCAAAATCATCCAATATCTATTTGATAAAGTTCGCGGTGGAATTCGACTATTT
>NZ_JBHTJF010000026.1:0-1739 GCF_042675605.1 Savagea faecisuis | reverse complement strand
ACCCCACCAACTAGCTAATGCGCCGCGGGCCCATCCTGTAGTGACAGCCGAAACCGTCTTTCAACATCGTACCAGGAGGTACGATGGATTATTTGGTATTAGCCCGCGTTTCCGCGAGTTATCCCAATCTACAGGGCAGGTTGCCCACGTGTTACTCACCCATCCGCCGCTAACGCAAGAGATGCAAGCATCTCTCTTGTTCGCTCGACTTGCATGTATTAGGCACGCCGCCAGCGTTCGTCCTGAGCCAGGATCAAACTCTCAAAAAGAAAGCGATAACCTTCGCATCTCGCCGCTTTCTCATTCACTCGCTTCGGTCACGTATCGAATACGCTCCCTCACTCGTTCAATCGAAATCGTCGATCTACTCGGTTCTCGTTTCTTTTTCTGTTTGCACAGAAAAAGAGAAATTTGAGTAAGCTCAAATTTGCTGGCATCTTTTATAGATGTCCAAATTGTTTGTTTCGATATCCAACGGGGTTGAATAAAGAAACCGTTTATTTCATCAACAAGTTACTGTTCAGTTTTCAATGTTCATATAAATGGTGGAGCCTAGCGGGATCGAACCGCTGACCTCCTGCGTGCAAGGCAGGCGCTCTCCCAGCTGAGCTAAGGCCCCTGAATAATGGTCGGGAAGACAGGATTCGAACCTGCGACCCCATGGTCCCAAACCATGTGCTCTACCAAGCTGAGCTACTTCCCGACTTCTTTATTAAAATATAATGGCGCGCCCGAGAGGAGTCGAACCCCTAACCTCTTGATCCGTAGTCAAGCGCTCTATCCAATTGAGCTACGGGCGCTATAGTGGTGCCGAGAACCGGAATCGAACCGGTACGGTAGTCACCTACCGCAGGATTTTAAGTCCTGTGCGTCTGCCAGTTCCGCCACCCCGGCACTATCTATGGAGCGGAAGACGGGATTCGAACCCGCGACCCCAACCTTGGCAAGGTTGTATTCTACCACTGAACTACTTCCGCGAAATGATTACAATGCGGGTGAAGGGAGTCGAACCCCCACGCCCGAAGGCACTAGATCCTAAGTCTAGCGTGTCTGCCAGTTCCACCACACCCGCTTATTTGCGGACATTTCGTGAAAAATGGTGAGCCATACAGGATTCGAACCTGTGACCCTCTGATTAAAAGTCAGATGCTCTACCGACTGAGCTAATGGCTCTTTAAAGTGGTGCCGGCGAAAGGAGTTGAACCCTCGACCTACTGATTACAAGTCAGTTGCTCTACCAACTGAGCTACACCGGCACAAAATATGGTGGAGGATGACGGGATCGAACCGCCGACCCCCTGCTTGTAAGGCAGGTGCTCTCCCAGCTGAGCTAATCCTCCATATATAATAGACTGGCGGCGTCCTACTCTCACAGGGGGAAACCCCCAATTACCATCGGCGCTAAAGAGCTTAACTACTGTGTTCGGTATGGGAACAGGTGTGACCTCTTTGCCATCGCTACCAGACTATTTTCTTTTAAAGACAATATTTATTATAACATAAAATTATCTTTTAGCAAGTGTTTCTTAAATTATTTTTCAATATTTTAAACACACTCACTCAAAACTGAATAAAACTAACATTTCTACAACGAATACTGTTTCATACGTATTTATAGGTTAAGTCCTCGATCGATTAGTATCTCTCAGCTACGTATGTCGCCACACTTACACCCGAGACCTATCTACCTCATCATCTTTGAGGGATCTTACTTGTTTAAAACAATGGGAAATCTCATC
>NZ_JBHTJF010000025.1:0-38099 GCF_042675605.1 Savagea faecisuis | reverse complement strand
TGCACAAGTCATAGGATATAGTAAAAAAATGGATGTTTACTACCCTCGCTTTGGTGTTTTCGTTTTTTCGTTAAAATCCAGAAAAATAATAACTGAAAATTCAGACGTTATTTGTGCGACGGTAGTGACATATCCTATTTTGTTTATTTTTATATTTGATTTTTATTCTTTATAATGAAGATAGAGTGATGAAATTCTGTTGAAAGCGAGGTTATTTCATGTTTGTAGCAAACCAAAAAGAAATGCAACTATGCGACCGTTATACAATAGAGCAGCTAGGATTACCTGGTGTTGTATTAATGGAAAATGCAGGTAATGCCGTTGTTCAAGAAGTAATTGCTCATTATTCTATTAATGCAAGAGTATTTGTTATTGCTGGTGGAGGAAATAACGGAGGTGACGGCTTTGTAATCGCTAGACGACTAATTGACTATGGTTTCGATGTGATGCTTTGCCTAGCTGTTTCAGAGGATTGTTTAAAAGGCGATGCAAAAATTCATTTCGAAGCATACAAAAATAGAAATCTCCCCTATTTCCAATACAATGATGAAAATCAAAAAACATTACAAAGCTACATAAATAATAGCGATGTCATTATTGACGCTATTTTAGGAACAGGTGTTATCGGAAACGTTCGCTACCCGTTTAAAGAAATAATCGAAACAATTAATCGTTCAAACAAAGAAATTATTGCGGTTGATATACCATCTGGTGTGAATGCAAATACCGGAGAAGTGGCAAACGTAGCGGTAAAAGCAACGAAAACAGTCACTTTCGCAATGCCAAAAATCGGATTTTTCATCGGTGACGGACCACAATTTATCGGAGAATGGAAAGTGGTCGATATTTCAGTTCCCCTTGAAATTGTCGATACTTTAGAACTCGATTTGCCTATATTGCTCGATGGACCGATTGCAAAAGATGCACTTCCGAAACGAATTCCACACGGTCATAAAGGGACTTTCGGACATTGTTTCGTTATTGGTGGATGTACTAATTATATTGGAGCGCCTATTTATACAGCAAAAGCTGCTTTTCACACAGGAGTCGGACTTGTATCACTCGCTATTCCTAAAGCAATTTACCCAATCGTTGCAACACAGTGTCCAGAAATTTTATTGTTCCCAATAGAAGATGAGAGCAACTTGGATGAAGTAGACTTTTCAAAATTTAAAGTAATCGCTTTCGGTCCAGGACTTGGTCGTGAAGTAGACGGCGAAAAAATATGCGAAACATTACTATCCAAATTAAATCGTCAAACAATTATTATCGATGCGGATGGACTTTATTTTATTAAAAACCATTTGCATAAATTGAAAGATTATGAAGGGGATATCATTTTAACACCTCATCCTGGAGAAATGGCGACATTAACAGGGGTGTCGGTAAAAGAAGTGGAGAAAAACCGAATTGATGTAGCAAAACAATTCGCCGTCAAATATGGAGTGTATTTGTTATTAAAAGGGCATCGTTCAATTATTGCAACACCCGAAGGAAAACTATGGATTAACCCTTATGGAAATGACGCTTTAGGAAAAGGTGGTAGTGGAGATGTATTAACAGGACTTCTCACATCTTTTACTACACAAGGCGCCACTCCACTAGAAGCAATGCAGGCAGCTAGCTACTATCACGCAACGAGCGCTGAACAATTAGGGAAAGAACAGTCAAACTATGGCATCACACCAACAGCCATTATCGACCACATTTCAAAGCGATTGTGATTGAAAAAGACCTTCTATTAAACAATTCTTTAAGTATAAACGTTACAGAAGAATAGCCTAATTTTAGAAAGTGCGGCCTACCACTGTAAGCCGCCCATATAATTCGAAAGATTAGGAGCTAGATCTACTTGTGAGCAGACCTTACACAAAGTACGAAGACAAGTCGTGAAGACACGCTCAAAACGTGGCTTCGCGGCTTGTGTGCTTGGTCCGCTCACCTAAATGTAACCTTTTAGAACTTCTATTGGTTTATTCATTGTGAAACTCACAATGAGTAAATTCACTTCAAATAATTACCATATAATAAAATAGAAAAAGACAGAACGCCAGCCTTTAGGTAAAATGAAAGTTCCTACACCACCATTCACCAAAGGAGCGTCTGTCTGATGAACAGTTTATCACATCATGAAAAAATCAACAAAGGGTTTTCTGATTGGCAATTGCCATTTTACTTTTCGAAGCCTGTTTTGCGTCATTTTACGCACTTTATCGATGGCATGTCGAGCATCGGATTTACAGGAAAACTTACGCAGATTCATGCGTATAGCCATCATCCGAAACACCGCACCACGCTGAGTCACTTTCTTCAAAAAAGTCCTTGGAACGAGAGCTATTTACAGCAACAATGTCAGCGCTATGTGCGTCGCCAAATTGATCCGAAGCAGCCGTTATTTTGGCTCTTCGATGATACGCTTGCCAAGAAAAAGAAGCCTTCGTCACAGGCACAGCACCCGATTCAGGGCTGCGGATTCCATTTTTCACACACGGAAGGCAAGGTCGTTTGGGGACACCAAGTGCTGCAGGTGATGATGAAATCAGGTGAACAAGCGTTTCCGTATGATTTTCGTCATTTTCAAAAAGAAAAGGATGAAAGTAAAATCCAGCTCTCGGTCGATTTCATTCAAGATTTACCACAAGCCACCCAGCCAACGTATGTGTTATGCGATAGTTGGTATACGTCAAAGGCACTCATCGAAGCGGCATTTGGGCAAGGCATGCATGTCATCGGTGCGCTGAAAACGAATCGCATCATTTATCCAGCAGGCATTCGCACACAGGTCAAACAATTTGCGACACACATTTCTGCACAAGAAACCGATATCGTGACGGTCGGGCAAGAAACGTACCGTGTGTACCGCTATGAAGGTGCGTTAAACGATTTAGATTGCGGTGTGGTCGTCCTCTGTTGGCCAGCGAATGAACCGATGGAAACCAAGCATTTACGCTGTTTTTTAAGCACAGATACCGAATTGTCTACCCAACAAATTCTCGATTATTACAGTGAACACTGGGCGATTGAAACGTACTTCAAACAAGTGAAAGGCTACCTTGGCTTTCAAGGCGTTCAAGTGCGTCATGAACGGGCGATTTACCGCTACTGGCTATTAATTCAATTCGCTTACTTACTCATCGGTGCGCTCCAGCTTCAGCCATTTTCAGTCGCGATTCACCAAATGAGACGCGCCCAATTCAGCGGCATCATTGAGTTTGTGTACAACGAAGCGCAAGAAGGCACATCACTGGACCAAATCAAAAAAGAGCTATTTGTGGCATAGGGTGGCTATCGTTTCTTTTTATGTGGTAAAATTTGTATCTAAAAATGCTCATTGTGAGTACCTATATAACATTATCCTATCACGAAGACTTGATACGGTCACTTAAAGATGCGAAAAAAGGTCATATTAGACACGTTTTTCACATATAAGTAATGATAGCTTTGAGTGCTATTAAAACATAAAAAATCCCACCGTGGTACGCATTGGAAAGAGGCGTGGTGGGTTCTGTTGTTCCTATTGTATGATGTACCTTTCATTTCGTCTACAAAATGCGATTTTGGTTATTCAATCTCTGAGACTTTGACGATGGATTTGCCGAGGTTGGCGCCTTTGAAGAGGTCGAGGAAGGCGTCGATGATGTGGTCGAATCCTTCTGTGATTGTTTCTTCATATTTTAATTTGCCTTCTTTATACCATGTCGTCAATGCTGTTAAGCCTTCGCCGTAGCGATCGCTGTAGTCGCCGACTGTGAAGCCTTTCATCAGTGCGCTCGTTTTAATGAGTACCGTTTGGACACGTGGGCCCATTTCGACTTCCGTGTTATTGTATGACGAAATCGCGCCACATACAGGAATGCGAGCGAATTTGTTGAGGAGTGGGAATACCGCATCCGAAATGGTACCCCCGACGTTATCGAAATATACGTCGATGCCGTCTGGACATGCTTCACGTAATGCAGCTTTCACTTCTTCTTCTTTATAATTAATCGCCACATCGAAACCGAGTTGTTCGGTTAAGTAGTCGCATTTTTCTGCTGTTCCTGCGATGCCGACAACACGCGCGCCGTGAATTTTAGCGATTTGACCGACCGTCGAACCGACCGCTCCAGCTGCTCCAGAGACGACGACCGTTTCGCCTTCTTTCGGTTGTCCGATATCGAGCAATCCGAAATAAGCCGTTAATCCCGTCATCCCGAGCATGCTTAAGTGAAGCGTGACGGGCTCGATTGACGCATCAATTTTGCGCACTGCTTCCGCACGTGTAATCGTATAACGTTGCCACCCTAATGCGCCGAGGACGAGGTCTCCTTTTGTGAATTGGTCCGATTTAGACTCGACAACTTGCGCAATGACACCGCTTGAGATCACTTCACCTAACTGGAAAGGTGGGATGTACGACTTCGCATCTTGCATGCGACCACGCAAATACGGATCGACCGACACGTACACCGTGCGTACAAGCAATTCGCCGTCTTCAGGTGACGCAATCGGCGCTTCGACAAACGCAAAATCTTCCATCACCGGTGTGCCGACAGGACGTCGTGCGAGTTGAATTTGTTCATTTGTTACATTCATTTTCATTCCTCCGTTCTCAAAATTAAGCTTTCCCTTTACACGATACGCCATTGACACGAGATGTCAAAAATAATGAAGCGTACGACTCCCTTCTCTTGATTCCACAAGCCATTCCACGTATATTGAAGAAAAAGGAAATGGAAGGAGTAATCATGATGCCACACTTAAAACCATTAATCCTCATCGGCGCTTTCGCTTTAACGTTTAACGCCTATTCCGCTTCCACTATCCTTTCGACAGAACTCGATAAACAAACGACAGCGGAACGATGGAACGCAGTGGACAAACTATCCAATGAAACGATTATTCACATCCCGAAAGAGCTTGAATAACGAATGAACCGTTTGAATCAAAACTAGAGATTCAAACGGTTTATTTTTTCATCGATCTAACAGGAATACATCATTCACGCGATTTAAGAACTCGTATAATCTCCGCCATTCACATGAATCGTTTGCCCCGTCATATAACTCGCTTCATCGGATGCTAAAAAGACATACGCTCCTGCAACTTCCGCCGGTTGTCCTCGTCGCTCCATCGGAGTATCTTCCCCGTGATGTTCGACTTTTTCCGAATCGAATGTCGCAGGGATTAAAGGCGTCCAAATCGGTCCTGGCGCCACGGCATTTACACGAATGCCTCGATCGACGAGATTTAAAGCGAGCGAACGAGTAAAAGCGGTAATCGCTCCTTTCGTCGCCGCATAATCCATCAGTTCAGGTGAACCGTTATAAGCAGTAATCGATGTCGTATTCAATATGACATCGCCTTGCTTCATCTCTGCAACCGCTGCCTTCGTCACATAAAACAAGCCAAAAAAGTTCGTTTCAAATGTTTCATGCAGTTGGTCACTTGAAATGTCTGCGATTGTCGATTGTGGAAATTGTTTTCCCGCATTATTAACTAAAATATTTAATCCGCCCAGCTGTTGACGCACACGCTGAATGAGCGGTGCACTATTTTCTTCGCGACTCACGTCCAACTGTTCCATATACGTTTGAACCCCGTACGGTTCCACCGCACGCAACGTTTCTTCCGCATCTTTACGTTCTCTTTCGTCTAAGTAGACGATCGCAAGGTCCGCTCCTTCTTTCGCAAACGCTAATGCGACAGCTCGCCCGATTCCGCTATCCCCTCCTGTAATTAATGCTTTCTTGCCACGTAAGCGACCAGCGCCTTTTGTTCCATTGTCAAAAATCGGAGCTGGTTCCATGTCGCATTCAATTCCAGGTTGCTGTTGTTGCTGTTGACGACCAACAGCTTCATCGACTTCCTCATAATATTCTTTCGTCATTGCCATCTCTCCTTTTTGAATGATTACTCTACCGATGCCCTCCTCACATAACATTAAACATTTTTCAAAAATACCTCCTTCTGTTCTGCAAATGCATACAAAAAAGCACCGATCTCTTTTCAGAAATCGATGCTTTCCTTATGAGCAGTAAACTAACGCGGCGCATCATCCATCGCACGCTTCACAGACAACATCCGAATGCTTAAAACGATAAACAACACGACGAGCAAACCGAATATAATTTTTAACGCGACAGGTGTCGGTGTGCGAAATAAAAAAGGAATGAGCACGATGAGCAATGCCCCGACGACACTAACGATTCGAATATAACGAGCGAGCACTTCATTCATGGAAATTCTCCTTCCGATGATTAACAACATGCATCAATCAAGCATATCACTCTCATCTTATACCTTAGCGCTACTGCTGTCACATCGGAAAACTGAAATTATTTAAGTGGAATATCTAAATATATACCAGGGTAATGGTCACTTTTTCACGTTACATTCATTTTATTCGCTTTTTTGGATAGTCGATCCCCTACCGATTGAATCAATTGAACGACGATAATTAAAATGATAACTGTCGCAATCATCACTTCTTGTTGGAAGCGGTGATATCCGTACCGAATGGCTAAGTCTCCGATGCCACCGCCACCTATCATGCCGGCCATTGCAGAGTAACCAAGCAAACTAATAACCGTCACCGTAAGACCCGCAATCATGCCAGACTTCGCTTCGGGTAATAAAACATCCCAAATGATACGCCATGGGGAAGCCCCGCATGATTCGGCTGCTTCAATGACACCGCGGTCCACTTCTCGAAGCGCGCTTTCAACGAGTCTCGCATAAAATGGAATACCTGCGAACACGAGTGAAACACTTGCCGCCGTCGGTCCTGTCGATGTCCCTAATAATGCTTTCGCTAATGGAATGAGCAAAACAAGTAAAATAATGTACGGGAGCGACCGAATAATATTAATCGTCGTGCCAGCAATCGATTGAACGATTCGGTTTTGCCAAAACATCCCTTCACTCGTTACAAATAAAAAGACACCTAATGGTACACCGACCACAATCGAAAAGAATGTCGCGATTCCAAGCATCCAGCCTGTTTCAATGAATGCTTGAACAAATTCATCCGCCATATTAACTAGCATAGCCGAGCACCTCCAATCGATTCGTTCGTTCCGTTAACCAAGCCGCCGCCCGTTTTCGTTCTTTCGGTTCACCTAACAACTCGACAATCAACGTTCCGAGCGCTCGATCTTGAATGTACGTAATTTGTCCATGTAAAATATTGAGATCAACTGCAAAACGAGTTGCCGCCTTTGAAATGATTGCTTGCTCGGCATCATCTCCTCGAAACGTTAATTGTAAAATGTCTCCTGTCCGCTCCTCTAACAATCGAGCAGGCAATGTTAATGAATGAACAGTATCAACAAACTGCTTTGTCAGTGGCTGTTCGGGGGAGGCAAAAATATGATACACATCCCCTTCCTCTACAATTTTCCCGTCTTCCATTACCGCAACGCGATGGCAAATCGTTTGTACGACTTCCATTTCGTGCGTAATGAGAATAATCGTAATATCGAGTTCTTCATTAATTTTCTTTAAAAGCTGCAAAATAGATGCTGTAGTTGTCGGATCGAGAGCGGATGTCGCTTCATCGCATAATAAAATATCTGGATTATTTGCTAACGCTCGCGCGATTCCCACTCGTTGCTTCTGTCCTCCTGAAAGTTGAGCAGGGTAATGATTCGCTCGATCTGACAGTCCGACAAGATGCAACAGTTCTGGCACACGTTCGGCAATTTCAGCATTTGATTTTCCAGCTACCTTCATAGAAAAAGCCACATTTTGGTATACGGTTTTTGTTTGAATAAGATGAAAATGTTGAAAAATCATTCCAATTTTTTGTCGTATTTGACGCAATGCACGTTTAGATACTTTTGTAATGTCGATGCCATCAATAATAACTTCACCTGAAGTCGGTTGCTCTAATCCATTCAAACAACGAAGCAATGTACTTTTCCCTGCTCCACTGTAGCCAATCATGCCAAAAATATCACCGCGTTCAATCGTTACCGATACATCATCCAATGCGAGCACATTACCGTATCGTTTCGTTACTTGGCGTACTTCAATCATTTTTTCGCCTCCTGTTCTTGTTGATATGGAGGTAAGACGTACCCTTGGGAATGTTCTAGTGTATAAGTATAAAATTCTTCCGATTCATACGCTTCTTTTAATGCTTGAACGAACGGCTCATCTTCCTCTCCTTCACGAATCGTTAAATAAATTAAAAAATCTTCCGATGTTTGTTCAACATCCACTGCTTCTGTCAACTTCAATCCAGAAGCAATCGCATAATTTCCATTGACGAAAGCAAAATCAGCATCCTCAAGAGAACGAGGGGTCGCTGCCGCTTCTAACGGATTCAACTTTAGATGATACGGATTATCGATAACATCTTTTTCAGAGGCTGTAATCGGGTTAACATTTGGATCAACTGTTAACCACCCGTAGCTCTCTAACATATTGAGCGAACGAGCTAAATTCACCGTATCGTTCGGTAATGAAATCGTCATTCCTGGCTCAAGATCGTCGAGCGATTGATGTCGTTTTGAATACATCGCAATGGGAGCAGTCGGGACAGCAAAAAGCGCAGTAAGCTTCGTCCCTTGATGCTCGTTAAAATTCGATAAGTATAAACGGTTTTGGAATAAATTCGCATCGACATCCCCTTCTTCTAATGCATTATTCGGCTGAATATAATCATGAAATTCAATAATGTTTAACGTGAATCCTTTCTCTTTTAAAATCGGTGCGATTCCTTCTTTTAATTGATCACTATATGGACCAGCTGTAGCTCCAATCGTAATGGTTTGATTTGTTTCACCCTTTGCTTCTCCGTCACATCCTGTAAATATAAGAACAGTACTCAATACGAGGAACCATGTTAGTAGTTGTTTCATTATGCATTCTCCTTTTCTCCATATAAAAAGCCCCTTCGATGAAGATGACGTGCTTAGGAGCACAAATCTTCAAACGAAGAGGCCTCTAGTTGTCTAGTCAGCTTCTTACGACGTGGATATTCTAAATTTTTCTGTGCGATGAACTTGCACAACTTGTCCTTCATGAATGGTAATATGAACCTCTCCAAACTGCAATTCTTGCAAGGCTTGTTCAATAATTGCAAGCACTTCATCCTTTTCTTTTCCCATAAACACCCCTCCTTCTTTTATGTAGAACGTGCATTAAAAGTAAAAAGCGACCCCTATATAAAAAGAGGTCGCGTCATACGAAATATGCACTGCTCCTCTCATCTTCCAAGGTTTCCCTTGCTGGAATTGGCACCGTTTGATAAAAAATCAATGGTTGCCGAAGCTTCACAGGGCCAGTCCCTCCGCTTCTCGATATAAGAGTTATCGTTAATTTATGAAATTAGTTGTTATCATATCCTGTCTTTTTAACAATGTCAACAGATTTTATTTAAATTTTTAGAAAATAAAGAAAGTAGAGTGTTTAGAGCAGAATGAAAATGGTTCTTCCTTGCCTAATCCCATCGACACGAAATGTCTAAAATAATGAAAAAGCTAAACTTAAACGAGAAAAGCACCAATTTTGTTTTCAGAAACTGATACTTTCTCTTTAACAATAAATCACTAGCGGAACTCTTCATCCATCGCACACTTCACAGACAACATCCGGATACTTAAACCAATAAACAACACGACGAGCAATGCTCCAACTACACTAACCATTCAAATATAACGAGCGAGCACTTCATGCAGGTAAAGTCTCCTTCGTACGATCTTTGTAATCGTCAATTTTCACTTACTTTTTCTATTTTAGACAAGATCCAAAGATAAATTGCTATTCCACCAAAACTTATAATCATACTTAGGATCAGTTGTGCTTCATGTTTTAGTGGTGTTAGGCTAAAGTAATAATGTCGTTACAATGATTACAATCCATGTCTTAGCCCATATAGAAATACCGATTACAAATTCAATGTTTATCCTAGGTAATTGTCAGATTTTCCTGTTGCTAAGGCTTCTTTCCCTCGGTATTAATAAAATTTAATTTAATCTTCTATGTATCTTGCCCCAATGCCTCTTAACCTGCTTCTTAATCAGACTCTTCACTGGCAACTGACACATTTTCCTATGTGCTCTATAAGCATAAGTAACGAAGTTCCCACGATTTTTGTAATCGAATCCCAGATGGGTGTATAAATCATACAATGACCTTTTGGGTCCCGGTCGTCCTGTCGCATATTCAATACGTTTTACTGTTTTGGCCTTGCGATATGCTCTAGTATAATAATTGAAAAGGCTTTTTTCCCTTAATTGAATCATCTGTCCATCAGTCACAAACCCCAAGTAATCTAATTTAGATGGCTGTAATTGCTCATCTAGTATATAGTCACCATCCCATAACCGTATTTCTGTTTTTTCAGGTTGCACATCTAATCCGTCACTTTTATATTTATCAATGATTTCAAATAACTCATTTCGGATTGATTCAAACTCTCTTGTATTTTGTCTTTCAAGAGGAATAATTACTATTAAATCATCACAATATCTTCTATACATTGCATTAGCAGACCTTTTATTGCACCAGTCAATTACTTCTTTATCAAAGTCAATCAGATGTACATTAGAACAAACTGCACTCATACTTGATCCTTGTGGAATTCCATAAGAATCAGGATTGGGATTATGTTTTAAATATTCTTTTTTAAACGTCCTAAATTCACTTGAAGTCATAATTCGATTAATTTTATATGTCTTGATTTTTTTGTTCAATGTTCTTCCATGCTTTGCTTCTAAAAACATATCAATATCTTTCCTATCGACATATGTAAATCGTGTAAGATTCTTAAATACTTGATACCAATCTCGTTTTAAGGTTTCTACACCTAGTACTCTTCCTATATTCTGTTTCAATGTTTGGTGTGATATGTTATCAAAATACTTAGTGAAATCACTTGTGATGACTACTGCATTTTCAAACTTAAACAGATGATTGAATACTTCAAACGCAAAATCAATATTGTTTTTTCCTGGTTTATTATTTCTATATGCTATCACGCTGTCATCAATATGATTGTCAACTGCATATTTATTATAAGCATTGTTTAATAAGTCACCATAATATTTATAGATGTAGCCATCCTTATGGGCAGCATAAAATATTTTACGGCTTTTAGGCTTCCCTTGTTCTTTTCTTTTAATTACCTGACCCAATTCATCCACTTCTTTAATCGTTACATATCTTTTAGAATTCATCTCAAAATGTATAAACGGTAAAAAAGCATACGAAGCGACCCAATCTTCATTCAAAAGATTAGCCTTCATATGCCCTATATGTATCCGTTCATCAAAATGCAAATAACCTTTAGTCTTGTACTTCTCCCATTTAATAATAGAAGAGCTAGAGAGGTTATGTAATTGGTGTTGTGGTCCATTACTCTGATTCATAACCAGAAAACCTCCTAGCCTAATTTGGTGTCATTCATCCGAGATGAATGCTCTGTTGACCACTATCCCCGTATAAAACGGAGTTCTTGTTCTTAAACACTACATTATACTTACCATATGGAGGTAATTACAATGCTGCTAAGTTTGTCTAGTTCTTCTTCAGAGATCCAGCTTGTGCTGTTCTTGGTAGATTTCACTAGGTTGCTTGTTGAGGTTATAAATATTTATAACCTTGACAAGCGTGAAACTCAACACTTCTGCGACTATTTTCACAGAACAACTATATTATCCCATTTAAGTGGATAAAAAGCAAATTTTACACTTTGTTGTTTACTATCTAGTACAAAATATAAAATACCTCCTTCATAATAAATGAACGAGGCTTATTGATTATAAAGGCTATCAGCAGGGCGGCAATCCTGATCTCTGGTAACTATTTTTACAGATAGCGCGTGGGGAACCTTTCCCACCTCAAATAACCTTTATATATTTCTATCGTATTAGGTTCTTTTGGATTTTGTCCAGCATAATCAGGTGTTGCAATTATGCTAGGTATATCTTGATAGTACTTGAGGAAATCATCCCAATAATCACGCTTTTTTAAATGTTTTAAAACACCTGGAGGCATATATACTGCAAGGCTCGCACACTGAATGGCATAATAATTGATGATACACTCGGGAACAAATCCTACTAGTTGAGTTTCTATCACATCAGGATTGATATTAATTATCATGGACATACAACCTTTTTAAGATTATAGTCCTAGTATAAGGTATAATCTTAAAAATGAATAGCTTTCTTTTACCATCGCGTTTTGATAGGGGAAAATCATTATCTAGATCCGCATTCAACGAAAATATGCATTTTCAAATTCAATAATAAATTTGTAATGAATAAGAGCTTCGAATGGCTATAACATTATAAAATGCTAATCAAATATTCTCCTCTTGCAATGTATACTCTAACGGTTTCTAAAGATAACCCTTTATAATTAAGCAATGCTACTTTTCTCATCACCTAGCATCCTTTAAATGATTTCATCAGAAGACAGATTCACTTCTATACAAAGGCTTCCAAATAACATATTAAACTCTTCTTTATACATTTGATTTCTAAATTTTAAATACGACGTTCATGACTAAGTCCTGATTGATTAAAGTGAATTAGGAGGTTCTTTTATGATTATAGGTGGGGTAATAGTTTGCCTTTTCACAAGTAGTTTGCTTTTCTTTTTTAGTTACATGATATGGAAGAAATAACAATTTACACTCATTGCAGGATTTAAAGAAGAAACTTTTAAAGGAGATAAAAACAAATTAGCTAAAGCAGTTGGGCTTTTTCTTATGATTTGTGGGGTACTTACACTTATTTTGCCGTTCGGTGTAGCAGTTGCCGGCTCAATTGCAGCTCAAATGATTTCTATTTTAATTGTATTGGGCATTGTCATACTCGTCTGGTACATTAACCGCTTGGGCAAAATGGTTGTGTAAGCTGGCGTCCCGTCAGAAAAATGCGAGTTTACAACGTTAAGGGAGATAATGTTCCCAAACGTCGGTTTGGGTGCATTTTTCTTATTCAACAATTGGGGCATTGAAGTACATTCTTAATGGCCTTTCTCATCTGCAATATTCATTTTATAGAAAAATGGATAAACTTATTTGCAATGTATATTGTATATTTAAAGTTAATTCGAGAGATGGAGGTTGAGGTATGTTTAAGCGTCAAATGATTCAGGATGAGCGTATTACAAATTTGCAAAACAAAATTTATCGAGAAATTTATGTTTTTGTGCTAGTGATTTGTAGTGGCAGTATGGTATTGAAAGTCATTTTTGGAAAAGGTGGATTTGAAAATCTTGGAACAGAAATGATTATTTTAATTACTGGGGCGATTTATTATCTAGTACGTTCGACAAATTTGGGTATCTTTTCGGAAGAAGTTAGGAATACGAAAGGAAAAGAGCGAGCGTGTAAGTGGAAAAACACTTGAAGAATTGGAAAAAGATAAGCAATGAAAAATGTACGAATGAAGACAGCACGAATCGCATTGGATATGTCACAAGGCGATTTAGCAGAAAAAGTTGGGGTCACAAGGCAAACGATTGGTTTGATTGAATTAGGAAAATACAACGCAACACTATCTGTTTGTATATCTATTTGCAAAGCACTGAATAAAACATTCGATGAATTATTTTGGGAATTTAATGATTAGGTAATCTTTTTTTAACAAGGCTACAGCCCACCTTTTGGAAATTGGTAGGTTAAGAATCAAATGTTTCCCAACATGAAGTGACCCCCAAAAATTAGACACGGTTAATTTAGGCAGCTAGTTGGGCATGTGTTCGATATTGTATCGGGTTCATGCCTTTTAATTTTGCCTTGATCTGTTTCGTGTTGTAATAGTTGATATATTTTTTTAGTTCTTCTTTAAAATGCGCGCAAATTCCTTGAAGTAGAGGAATTCTGACTTCATAATGCCAAAGAAATTCTCCATCCCCGAGTTATCGTAACAGTTGCCTTTACGAGACATGCTTTGCACAATGCCTCTTGATTTAAGAGTAGGGCGATATTGTTTCATTTGATAATACCAGCCTTGATCGGAATGCATCAGTAGCTGATGTTCCTCTGGCAATCTCTCCAAAGTCTTCTCTAACATCTCCGAAACTAATGAATACGTAGGTCTAGATCCAATTGTATAGGTAATGATTTCACCGTTAAAATTGGGGTGCAGTTCAAGTGTCATTGGGGAACGTTATTTGTATTTGAGTTGTATAAAAAAATAAATTTAATCACTAAATTTTTTAAAAAGGGCTTCCAATTCACTAGCATCCTCCATCTTTATTCACTTATAAATTTTCCAAGTATCAATAGTGCCGTGGCCCAAAACTCAATCTCCCATCATGGACCTTGAACAACAATTACAACCATAATGACCTCACATCTAATTTTATCTAGTTTATAAGAGATTTTATTTTACTGTAACTTTTTATTAAAAATGTTTAATATACTCTTTTTTTATTTATTATTACAAATCTATATTGACAATCATTTAAGATAGCTGTATCTTACAAACTAAGACAATTGACTTAAACGGGAGGTGTGAATAATAAGTTACCTGAAACAGAGATTGAAGCTATGAAGATTGTTTTGGGAAAATAAATCCTCCAATTACGACAGGATTCTGATGGAGAAGATAGGGAGTGATAAAGTCTGGAAGCTTCAAACCGTTATACAAGAAAGAATAAAAAGGAGAGAATTTAACAATGAAAAAATGGCTGATTAGTATGTTAACAATGATTTTATGTATCCTAACACCAGTAGCTGCTTTTGCACAAAATGAAGAATTAGAAGACGAAGGCTTCCTTCTCGAAATTAATATTTCAGATAATTCTGAGCAAGTTTACATAATTGACGGGATTCAATTTAGAGTTCTTCCTACATTAACGCGAGGTCTAGTATATCCATCTAAGAGCGTTGAAATGACTGATCTTTATAATAATGCAAGACTTGGCACAGTTAAAATAACTGCAACTGCTGTATATGATGGAAAAGTGGTAGCAGTTACAAAACCTAAAACAGAGATACTTTATAGACCAACTAGCTCTAACTTGAAAGCAACAAATACTTCTATTATAGATAACAACACTCGTCTTGCAAAAGTTAATTCTACAGTATCCTATACTGGTTCAAATGGTAAAACAGGTGGGGGTACAATATCGTTATTTATATATGCTAATGGCGCATATAACTAATCTTAAATTTAGAAATTTTGATTATTAAGCGAAAAAGGTAGCAAGGACCTTTGCTGTATTGGAAGAATTGGCGAGGCGTTTGCCCGCCAACTTCCTCAAATTATGAGCCATGGAATCAACCCAAAACTCTGTTTGGGTCTTTAATAAGCCACGCGGTAGGAATCGTGTGAGCGTCACCTTTAGATTACCGAACGCACTTTCGATATCTGCTTTATGTTTGGCATAAAGTGTTGAAAGGTGCTCGTTTTCAAGGGCTTCTTTTGTTTTCACCTTCAATTCTTAATAAATTGTATTTCAATATACAACTATTCCTCACATCTGTAATGCTACAGCTAAACAGATTCCCATTTTTCTTTTATGATTTATACATTCACTTTGATTTTTATTTTCATGATTATGATTATCGGCTTGGTTATATTGTGTTGTTTATTTGGTGCAGAATTACAAAATTATAATTTTGTAGAATCACTATTACAGTACTTCATAAAACTGTACGGCTAAAATTACTTAGTATGGTTTTATTATTTCGCCTGATTTTTTTCCTCGTTTAACATTGTTCGCAATAAATCTTCTACTTGTTAATACCACCTTCAAGTAAAAAAATCTAAATAAATTTAAAAAACAGCGCTTTGCACGTTGTGACCGCTATCTTCTATACTCCAGAAAAAATGAATGGAGGGATAGCTGGTGTATCAATACCAAGTTGAATTTACTTTAATCAGTGGGAAAAGATTGAAAAATATTTAAGGAAGTTGTATATTTACATTTAAGACAATTGACTTAAATGGATAAGGGGGAATATACATGAAAAGATTACCTGAAACAGAGTTTGAAGTGATGAAGATTGTTTGGGAAAGCCATCCACCTATTACAACTGGAATCATCATGGAGCAAATCGGTCAGGAAAAAGGCTGGAAAATCCAAACGGTCGTAACGCTTATGAAAAGATTAACGGAGCGTGGGTTTCTTCGCAGTGAAAAACAAGGTAAAGAGAGATTTTACTATCCATTGATCGAAAAAGAGGCTTACCTAGGTTTTGAAACGGAGCATTTTATGGAGCTTTATCATAAAAAGTCTGTTTTGAATTTGGTCAATACACTTTATAAATCAGATCATATTTCCGATGAGGATTTAGCATCTTTACTGAAATGGGTGGAAGAAAAGAGGGATTAATATGCAAAGTATCATGGTAGGTTTACTGTTTAAATCCGTCATCATGACGTTTATTGGCATACTGTATGTAGTAGTTACACCTTTCCTTTTGAAGCGATACAGTGCGAAATGGCTTTATTATAGCTGGCTTGCTATTTTGATTGGATTTATATTGCCATTTACCTTCAAAATTTCTAAAAAGATTGTTCATCTATCTGAACCTATGCAGCTGCCTTCGATGGAACTGGTTCCAGCAAAGAGTAGTGAGATAACACTTATGGCATCCACTGTTGAAACAATGTCCTCACTTTCAATTTGGCACGTTTTGATGTCGCTTTGGATTGGAGGAATCATCCTATTTTTAGCAGTGCATCTATTTAAACACTATCGCTTTATGCAAACAGTAAACAGATGGGGGCAATTGGTTGTTGAACCTCATACGCTTCAATTGCTAGAGCAAGTGAAAGAGGAAATGACAATTACGAAGGAAATTAGCTTAAAACAATCCAGTTGTATTCATTCACCGATGTTAACAGGATTTATAAAGCAAACGATTTGGCTTCCTATAAATGACTATGAAAAGCAAGAGTTAAACATGATTTTGAAGCATGAGCTCGTGCATTTACAACGAAAGGATCTATGGTTTAAGGCTTTCATTCTATTCGTAAGCGCAATTCATTGGTTCAACCCACTCTTTTATCGTTTCGCAAAAGAGTTAGATCAACTGTGTGAATTAGCTTGTGATGATGAAGTAATAAAAAATTCAGATGACCCATTAAGAAAAACATATAGTCAAGCCATTCTTCATACCGAAATGACGAAAAAACCAATCGGTGTTTTTTCTACTAATTTTGCGGGCAACTCACATTTTTTACAAAAAAGAATTCACGCAATTATGAGCAGTGGAAAGAAAAAATCGGGCATCTTCATACTTATAATCATTATTTTATTAATAACAGGTGGTACTGCTATTAGCTCAGCCTTTGCTGTTTCAAGTACGCCAATTAACTATCTAGATGAAACATTTATGAAAGAATCCATTTTAAACGGTGCGTCTAGAGGTAACTTTACTACGGATTATTTGATTGTTGATTCAACGAAGGGTGAAAAAACTGTACCAGCAGAGCCTTCTCTTAATAACGAACGCTACCAAAACAGATTCTCAGCTGGTGTCATTGGAACGGAAGCAAGATATCGTTATCCGGTTGAAATTGTACACAAAGAATATGGAGAAAAATTTACAACAGTCATCTATATTGACTATGATTATGAATTACTAGCACCTATCGAACTTGATGAGCTCAATAGCCTAATTGAATCTTATTTATTGCCTGTTAATGAGTTGAAATCGGTATCCTTTGCAGATTTCACCGCACCAAATTATGTAGAAAATAGATTGGCAGACTTTATACAAGCAATTGATCAGAAGAACATAGACGAACGTGTGGCATTTTATTTTAGTTTTAGCGGATTGGCAACGAATAATAATTATTTACCTGCCCTAAATCAGTATCCTATAGCTACTACACCACGTTATATGAAATCTACACCATAGAAATTGTGATGCTGAGTCTTTATATATGATTAATGGACTTAGCGTCACTCCAGTTATTCATTTGATGAATTTTAAAATCTAAATTTTAGCCTTTAAACATTCCCAAACAATCCCGCTTTGGGAATGTTTTTTTGTATGTCCCACATCATTTATACTAACTTAACTACAAGATATATTAGCCGATAGTTTAAGTAATAAAGAATTTCAAAAGGAGTTCATTGGCTTGATATTTACTTTTGCGTTTGACAAAGCCCACATGTTTGGCGATTTCTTGTAGCACTGCTGGAGATAAACAATCGCGTAATTCTTGTGCGAAAAGATGCAATTCATTGGATAGAATTCGATTCATCAAAAACGCCATCCTTTCTTGTAAACTATTGATGTTACAGAAAGAATAGCGTTTTTTTTCATGTTGGGGGTATTGATGTGCTTAGCTTGATAGGTATGTGACGGGACCCCAAGCTGATTATGTTTGTTCACTAATTATGTCATGCTGATTTTATGGAACGTGCAAATAGTAGTTATTTATAGACCATGTTGGTTCTGTAATATTTTCTAAACACAAAAAGCATCGATCTCTTTTCAGAAATCGATGCTTTCGTCCATCACGATGTATGGAGACGGCGGGAGTCGAACCCGCGTCCAAAGGCCCTGCCACCCAAGCGTCTACGCGTGTAGATTGATTACTTACATTTCACACGTCGTTATGCCACCAATCAAGGCGTCCCGCGTGCTATTCTGATTATTCTCTTTCTCTCGCTACAGAAGGAAGCGAAAAGACGTATCCCACTAAAGTTGAGCCTTTATCCGTACTACATGGGCGATAGACAGTAAAGGCAGTTTCGTCAGCTTACGCTGCGAAAGCTAAGTTTTGTTCTTGTTTGCCAGTTATTATTGGCTTGACGTTTCTGACGGAGCCGATCCCTCCGACGCGCAGCTCAAGCTCAAGTACCCCTGTCGAATCCGTAACGTCCCCGCAATTGGGAGAGTGTTCCACTCTACACGTATACAGAAATAGAGGCAAAGCTCTACGTACTCCAATAGTATAACAAATTTCCAGCCAAGTATCAATATTGCTGTTTTGCTTTGAAGGCACGTTCCATCTCACGTTGTGCATCTTTTTTACGTAAGTCGTGACGCTTGTCGTACAATTTCTTCCCTTTTCCGAGTCCGATTAACAATTTCGCAAAGCCGTTTTTCAAATATACTTTCAACGGAACGATCGCGTAACCGTCTTGTTGGACACTGCCTTGCAGTTTATCGATTTGATGACGATGCAACAACAGTTTACGTGCGCGGACGGGATCGTGATTGTATCGATTCCCTTGTTCATACGGGCTAATGTGCATATTCGATACCCACGCTTCGTTGTTTCGCACAAGTACGAATGCATCGGCGATTTGTACTTTGCCTGCGCGAATCGATTTAATTTCTGTTCCTTGTAAAACGAGTCCTGCTTCGATCGTCTCCTCAATCGCAAAGTTATGATTCGCTTTACGATTGACGGCGACGACCTTCCCTTGTCCTTTTGCCATCTGGCTCACCTCTCATTTATTTTCGTTTACGACGACGTTTTTTCGCTGATTTTTTAGCGATCGTCTCGTAAAATTTACGTTCTTTTTTTTGACCGCTGCGCTCCGTGCGTTCAATCGGCGCATTGCCTTTTTTCTTCGCGCGTTGACGCGGTTTCTTTTCCGTTTGAATGACGCGTGGTTTACGGTTTTTCGTAAATTGACGTTCCGGTTCATTCGGATTGTATAAAGCGAAGTCAATCGTTCCTTCTTCTGGGACGACATTCGTCACTTTAATTGCGACTTTATCTCCGATGCGGTACTGTTTTGCGGTACGTTCGCCAATCATCATCATCGTGCGACTGTCGAAGTTGTAGTAATCATCCCGCATATCGCGAACGTGGACGAGTCCTTCTACTGTATTGTCCAATTCGATGAAAATACCGAAATTCGTCACGCTTGAAATGACACCTTCGAAGTTTTCGCCGACTTTGTCGACCATAAATTGCGCTTTTTTCAACGCTTCTACGTCGCGTTCTGCATCAACGGCACGTCGTTCACAGCTCGACGTATGTGTCGCAATTTCCGGCAATTCTTTCGTCCAATATTCCGTCGTCTTTTTGTCCGTTTCGCCTTTTAACAAGTACGTGCGACTGAGACGGTGGACGATTAAGTCTGGGTATCGACGAATTGGCGCCGTGAAGTGCGTATAAAACTCTGTCGATAATCCGAAGTGACCGAGACTTTGATCCGAGTATTTCGCTTGTTGCATCGAACGAAGCAACATCGTAGAAATGACGGTTTCTTCTGGTAAGCCTGCGATCGAGTCGATAATTTCTTGTAAGGCACGTGGATGTACCGTATTGCCGACCCCTTTCACCGAAATACCGAAATGGGTAATAAACTCAAAGAAACGTTGTAATTTTTCTTCTTTCGGATTTTCGTGAATTCGGTATAAAAACGGCAACTGCATCCAGTGGAAATGTTCGGCGACAGTTTCGTTCGCTGCTAGCATAAACTCTTCGATTAAGCGTTCTGATACGGTACGCTCAATCATTTCGATTTCTGTCGGCCATCCTTCTTCGTCGACGATCACTTTCGACTCTTTAAAGTCGAAGTCAATTGCCCCGCGTCCGAAGCGTTGTGTTCGTAAAATTTTCGCAAGCTTCGCCATATCGAATAACATCGGAACGACATGTTCGTACTTCTCCATTAATTCCGCATCATGGTGGTCGATAATGTGATACACATCATCGTACGTCATACGCTCTTTCGAGTTAATGACCGATTCGAAAATTTCGTGGTCGAGCACTTTTCCTGATTCGTCGATATGCATGCGACATGACATCGTTAAGCGATCAACGCCTGGATTTAACGAACAAATTCCGTTCGAAAGTCGGTGTGGCAACATCGGGATGACGCGGTCGATTAAGTAGACACTCGTTCCACGTTCATACGCTTCTTCCTGCATCGGTGAACCGTCCGTCACATAATAACTGACGTCTGAAATGTGCACCGTTAAAATGAACGTGCCGTCTTCCATTCGTTCGACCGAAATCGCGTCATCTAAGTCTTTCGCATCCGCTCCGTCAATCGTAATCGTCAAGTCTTGTCTGCAGTCCATGCGTCCTTCCATCTGTTCAGGTAAGACGTGATCTGGAATAGCGTTCGCTTGTTCCATCACTTCTTCTGGAAATTCTGTCGGGATGCCATGTTTGTAAACGATCGATAAAATATCGACGCCTGGGTCATTTTTATGACCGAGCACTTTCGTCACATAACCAGTTGCGCCTGAAATTTCAGTCGGATAGCTCGTCATTTCGACGACAACTTTATGTCCTTCCATCGCACCGAGCGTTTTGCCCGCTTCGATGAAAATGTTGATCGGAATCTTTTTGTCATCGGGTACGACGTAGCTATACTCTTCCGAACCGTAAAATGTTCCGACGACGGAACGTTTATGACGTTCGACAATTTTCGTCACTTCCCCTTCTCGACGATCTCCGTGAGAATGTTCAGCTACTTGTACGAGAACGGTATCACCATCTAGTGCGCCATTCGTTGCGTTCGGTGGAATGAATATGTCATCCATCTTCTCTTCCATCGGCGCGACGAAGCCGAACCCTTTTGCGTGTCCGATAAAGCGGCCTTTCAAATGATTCATCCGCTCTGGTACGCCGTAACGATTCGCTCTGGAACGTACAATCTCCCCTCTCTGTTCTAACTGAACTAATGTTTTCACCAACTGCTTAAACTGTTCTGCACCATCGAGTTGTAAATGTTCTTCGATTTGTGCGACTGTACTCGGTGAATACTTCGGGTGACGCATCAAGTCGAGTAAGCGCTCTTGTAATTGTTCTTCCATTGTTCTCCTCCTTTCTATTATGAAACTGTCCAAGGTAATTGTTCTAAAAATGCAAATAAATCTTCATGCAATTGTTCTTTCTCTTTGTCTAATGTAATAATATGTCCTGACTCCTCATACCATTTTAATGTTTTGTCCGATGACGAAAGATCATCGTAAATAACTTGCGCAGATTGTGGATCGATGACGCGGTCGAGTCGTCCTTGTACGACGAATGCCGGAGCGTACACTTCATCCAATGTAGCGCGTGTATCTTTTACAAGTTGTTGTAATTCAGGAAGGGAATCCATCGTCTGTTCGCGCAATGCTGCTACTTCTCGTTCGATTTCTTCTTCGGATTTCCCTTCGTATTTTTTGTATTGTTCCGCATATTGCAGGACTCCTTCATACATGAGGTCTGTCGTTTTCATCGACATCGGCGCACACATCGGAGCGATGCCGAGCACTGGATATTCTATGCTCAATTTCAATGAAAAGACGCCTCCTAACGATAATCCCGCTACCGCAATTTCTTCATACCCTTTCGAGCGCAAAAATTCATACCCTTCGACGACATCTTCCCACCATTGATCCGGGTTCGTTTGGATCAATTCTTCCGGGGGGACACCGTGTCCGCGATAATGTGGGGCATGAGAGGTATACCCCTTTTTCTCCAAATAACGCCCGAACATGCGCACGTCTGCTGATGTTCCTGTAAAGCCATGTAACAATAACACCGCACGTGGTCCGTGTTCAAAGAAAAACGGCTTCGGTTGAACGATTTTCATATTCCCATACTCTCCTTCTCATCCATTTACATCTAGTGTAACAGTTCCCGCTACTTTTTTTAAAAAAGAAGCCGAACCAACGGATATTGGCTCGGCTTGGATCATTTTATTAAAATTTCATCACAGCTAAAGTTAATACGAAAAATAAGACAGATAATACAATTGTGACACGTTGTAAGACTAAGTCTAACCCACGTGCTTTTTGTTTACCGAATAGTTGTTCAGCACCACCAGAGATGGCTCCTGACAAACCTGCGCTTTTTCCAGACTGTAATAAAACTACAACGATGAGGCCGATTGCCACGATTAATAATAAAGTCACTAATAAAGAATGCACTTTCTTCCACCTCCTGATTAATACTAACAACACTCCTTATTTTAACAAACTCTAAACGATGAAGCAACCATTTTCGATTCTCGTTCAAGCGAAAAACCCCGCTACTCTCATATGAGTAACGGGGGCGTTCATTCTTATTTTTGAATGTTATAGAAAGAGTTTAATCCTTCGTAACGTGCTGTTTTATCGAGTTGTTCTTCGATGCGGAGAAGTTGGTTATACTTCGCAACACGGTCTGTACGTGATGGTGCACCTGTTTTAATTTGTCCAGCGTTCGTCGCAACCGCGATATCTGCGATTGTTACGTCTTCTGTTTCACCAGAACGGTGTGAAATAACAGCTGTGTATCCAGCGCGTTTCGCCATTTCAATCGCGTCGAATGTTTCTGTTAATGTACCGATTTGGTTCACTTTAATTAAAATAGAGTTTGAAATGCCTTCTTTAATACCGCGCTCTAATTTTTCAGTGTTCGTTACGAATAAGTCATCTCCTACGAGTTGTACTTTGTCGCCGAGCTTCTCTGTTAACAATTTGTGACCTGCCCAGTCGTTTTCGTCTAAGCCGTCTTCAATTGAGATGATTGGATATTTGTCGCACATTTCAGCGTACCAGTTTACCATTTCTTCAGAAGTGTATACGACACCTTCGCCCACTAAGTGGTACTTGCCGTCTTCTTTATTGTAGAACTCTGAAGATGCTGCGTCCATTGCGAGACGGATGTCGTCGCCTGGTTTGTAGCCTGCTTTTTCGATCGCTTCGATGATTGTTTGAAGTGCTTCTTCGTTTGATTTTAAGTTTGGAGCGAAGCCACCTTCGTCACCTACTGCTGTGTTCAAACCTTTGTCATGAAGTACTGCTTTTAATGAGTGGAAAATTTCAGCACCCATACGCATCGCTTCACGGAAGTTTTTCGCACCTACTGGCATAACCATAAACTCTTGAATGTCTACGTTGTTATCCGCATGCTCTCCACCGTTTAAAATGTTCATCATCGGTACTGGAAGTTGTTTCGCATTCACTCCACCTAAATATTGATAAAGTGGTAAGTCTAAGTAGTCTGCAGCCGCGTGTGCAACAGCCATCGATACACCTAAAATAGCGTTCGCACCGAGTTTGCCTTTGTTTGGCGTACCATCTAAAGCGATTAAAGCTTCGTCAATTACAACTTGATCAAGTACTGAGTAGTTTAAGATGAGTTCTTCTGCGATAAATGTGTTGACGTTTTCAACTGCTTGTAAAACACCTTTACCGAGGTAACGGTCTTTGTCTCCGTCACGTAATTCTACCGCTTCGTATTCACCAGTTGATGCTCCTGATGGAACCATCGCACGGCCGAATGCACCGCTCTCTGTAAATACTTCAACCTCTACTGTTGGGTTGCCTCGTGAATCGATAACTTCTCTTCCTTGGATATGTGTAATGATTGGCATTAGTTATTCTCTCCCTCGATAATTGATTGACCTGTCATTTCGGCAGGTTTTTCTAACTGTAATAAGTGTAACATGGTTGGCGCTAAATCGGCTAAAATACCACCTTCACGCAATTCGGCACCTTCTTTTGTTACGATGAGTGGAACTGGGTTCGTCGTGTGGGCCGTCATCGGCTTGCCTGCTTCTGTAATGACTTCATCCGCGTTTCCGTGGTCCGCCGTAATGAGTGCGACGCCACCTTTCGCAATGATTGCGTCAACGACACGTCCGAGACATTCATCGACTGCTTCAATCGCTTGAATCGTCGGCTCTAACATACCGCTATGACCGACCATATCTGGGTTCGCATAGTTTAAAATGATGACGTCTTGACGATCGTTTTCGATTTCATCGACGAGTGCGTCCGTCACTTCATAAGCGCTCATTTCTGGCTGTAAGTCATACGTCGCCACTTTCGGTGAATGAATTAAAATACGCTTTTCTCCTGCATATTCGTCTTCCTTCCCACCGCTGAAGAAAAATGTGACGTGTGGATACTTTTCCGTTTCTGCGATGCGTAACTGACGTAAGCCAGCATCCGCCACTACTTCACCGAATGTATTCACTAAGTTTTCTTTTTTGAAGACGACTTCGCCACGCACTTCGTCGCTATAATGCGTAAACGTAATGTATGGCATATTGTCGAAGTTTTTCGCTCCTGTGTCGAATCCGTCAAAACCTTTTTCCGTGAAAGCACGTGATAATTGAATCGCGCGGTCTGGACGGAAGTTGAAGAAGATGAGTGCATCGTCTTCTTCGATCGTCGCGACAGGTTTGCCGTCTCGTTCAATGACGAACGGAACGACGAATTCATCGACGATGTCTTGTTCGTACGAAGCGAGCACGCCCGCTTCTGCAGAAGGATATTCCGCACCTTTGCCGTACACCATCGCATCATAGCTTGCTTGTGTACGCTCCCAACGTTTGTCGCGGTCCATCGCGTAATAACGACCCGAAATTGTGGCGAATTCGCCAACTCCGTATTCGTTCATTTTACGTTCTGTTTCCTCGATATACGTTAAAGCAGATTTCGGTGCGACGTCGCGGCCGTCTAAAAATCCGTGTACGTACACTTTCGTTAACCCTTCATTTTTCGCCATTTGTAAGAGAGCGAATAAATGCTCGTAATGGCTGTGCACACCACCGTCTGATAAAAGACCGAGCAAATGAAGTGCGCTATTTTTTTCTTTCGCATGTTGCATCGCGCGTTTTAAAGGTTCTAATTCGAAAAACTCGCCGCCTGCAATCGAACGGAAAATACGTGTTAAGTTTTGATAAACGACGCGTCCCGCTCCGATATTCGTATGACCGACTTCTGAGTTCCCCATTTGTCCATCTGGTAATCCGACTGCTTCGCCTGATGCTTCCAAAGTCGTATGTGGATAGTTGTTCCAATATTTATCATAATTCGGTTTGTTCGCTTGTGCAACCGCATTTCCTTCTGTTACGTCACGAAGTCCGAATCCGTCTAAAATAATGAGTGCTACTGGTTTTGTCATTACTTCGCCCCCGCTTCAACTAGCTGTAAAAATGACACTGGATCTAAACTAGCTCCGCCGACGAGTGCTCCATCAATATGTTCTTTTTCAAGCAATTCTTCGATATTGCCTGGCTTTACGCTGCCGCCGTACTGAATGCGTACTGCTTGTGCGACGTCTTCGCTATAAAGTTCAGCCATTTTGCTACGAATTGCGCCACATACTGCGTTCGCATCGTCCGCTGTCGCTGTCTTACCTGTTCCGATCGCCCATACTGGCTCATACGCGATAACCGCTTCTTTCGCTTGGTCTGCTGTGATGTTTTCGAATGCTTTTGCCACTTGGTCGTTTACGAAGTTTTCCGTCTCGTTCGCTTCACGCGTTTCGAGTGATTCTCCTACGCAGACGATCGGTGTAATGCCGTGATCGAATGCCGCTTGAACTTTTTTATTTACCGTTTCGTCTGTTTCGTTATAATATTCACGACGTTCTGAGTGGCCGATGATGACGTAAGGAACTTGGATACTTTTGAGCATCGCTGGGCTCACTTCACCTGTAAATGCTCCCTCGTTTTCGTAATGCATCGTTTGGGCACCGATTTTTACCGGGATGTCTAACGTTCCCGCAAGCAACGGTGCGACGTATAATGTCGGTGGGCAAATTAACGCCTCTACTTTGTCACTTTCGTAAATGTTGCCACGAATTTCTTCGAAGAAATGAATCGCTTCTTCGATTGTTTTATACATTTTCCAGTTTCCTGCAATAATTTTTTTACGCAATGGAATGCCTCCTCTTATTTTTCGCTTAATGCTGCGATGCCTGGTAATACTTTACCCTCCATTAACTCTAATGAAGCGCCACCGCCTGTAGAAATATGGTCCATTTTATCCGCTAAGTCGAATTGCTCAACTGCTGCTGCTGAGTCTCCTCCACCGATCACTGTGTAACCAGCTGTTGTCGCCATCGCTTCAGCTACAGTTTTTGTACCGTTTTCGAACGGTTTCATTTCGAAGACACCCATCGGTCCGTTCCAAATGATGAGTTGTGATTTCTCGATAATTTCAGCATAATGTTTCGCCGTTTCTGGTCCGATATCTAATCCCATCCAACCTGCTGGAATGCTGTCGATTGCAACTTGTTGAACGTTCGCATCCGCGCTAAATTCATCCGCGATGACAGCGTCTGTCGGCAAGTGCATGCTGACGCCTTTTTGCTCTGCTTTTTCGATAAAACTTTTTGCGAGGTCAATTTTATCTTCTTCGACGAGTGAGTTTCCAACATCATGTCCTTGTGCTTTCGAGAACGTATACGATAAGCCACCACCGATTAATAAGTGATCGACTTTGTCGAGTAAGTAATCGATGACACCGATTTTATCTTTTACTTTCGCTCCACCAATGATCGCTGTGAATGGACGCTTCGGTGTTTCGAGCGCTGCGCCTAGCACTTCGATTTCTTTTTCAAGCAATAAGCCTGATACGCTCACATCGACGAATGATGCGATGCCTGCTGTTGACGAGTGTGCACGGTGTGCTGCGCCGAACGCGTCGTTCACATAGACGTCCGCTAAGTTTGCGAATGCTTTGCTCAATGTTTCGTCGTTCTTTTGCTCACCTGCGTGGAAACGAACGTTTTCTAATAAGATGACGTCTCCGTCTTTCATTTCAGCTACTTTCGCTTCAACCGTTTCACCGATTGATTCTGGAAGTGCTTCCACTTCTTGATCAAGCAATGTCGCCAAATGTTTTGCGATCGGTGCGAGACGTAATTCTTCTTTCACTTCTCCACCTGGACGACCTAAATGGCTCGCTAAAATCACTTTTGCGCCTTCGCCTACTAAATATTGAATCGTCGGTAATGCTGCTTGGATTCGTGTATCATCCGTAATGATGCCATCCTTCATCGGTACGTTAAAATCGACACGAACGAAAACGCGCTTCCCTCGAACATCGATATCTTTCATCGTCATTTTTGACTTCATGAAAACTACACTCCTTCATCTTCTTTTGAATATACAAAAAGGGAGAAAACGGATAAGTCCGCTTTCCCCCTTACCCACTTCTTATTATAGTAGGTTCATCCGTGATTGGCTATTGATTATCGGTTTATAATCCACGTTCTTGCATGTAAAGTGCTAAATCGACACAACGTGTAGCATAACCTGTTTCATTGTCGTACCATGCGATAATTTTCACCATGTTGTCGTTTAATACTTTCGTTGATAAACCGTCAACTGTTGAAGATACTTTCGCACCGTTGTAGTCCACTGAAACGAGTGGTAAGTCGCTGTAAGCTAAAATGCCTTTTAATGGGCCTTCTGCTGCTTCTTTTAATAATGCATTCACTTGTTCTTCTGTTACTTTTTCTTTTAATTCGACAACGAGGTCAACCATTGAAACGTTTGATGTTGGTACACGCACTGCCATACCGTCTAATTTTCCTTTTAATTCAGGAATAACTTTCGATACCGCTGCTGCCGCTCCTGTTGTCGTTGGAATCATTGATACTGCTGCTGCACGCGCACGACGGTAGTCTGAGTGTGGTAAGTCGAGAATACGTTGGTCGTTTGTGTATGCGTGAATCGTCGTCATTAAACCACGTTCGATTGAATATTCATCATTCAATACTTTCGCTACTGGTGCTAAACAGTTTGTCGTACATGATGCGTTCGATACGACAACGTCTGTTTCTGGGTTGTAATCTGTATGGTTAACACCCATAACGAATGTCGCAACATCGCCTTTTGCTGGTGCTGAAAGGATGACGCGTTTTGCACCTGCTGTAATATGTTTTTGAAGTCCTTCTGCATCGCGGAAGACACCTGTTGATTCAACAACGACGTCTACGCCGAGATCTTTCCATGGTAAGTTTGCTGGATCTTTTTCAGCGAATACTTTAATTTCTTTGCCATTCACGAGGAATGCGCCGTCTTTCGCTTCAACTTCACCTTGGAATGTACCGTGAACTGAATCGTATTTTAAAAGGTGTGCAAGCATATTTGCGTCTGTTAAGTCGTTCACCGCTACTACTTCGATGTCGTCACGCTCTACTACTTCACGTAATACTAATCGTCCGATACGTCCAAATCCGTTAATTGCTAATTTTACTGTCATAATAAAATCCCTCCATGTAAGTTGTTTATCATTTATTTAAATTGAATCTGTTTAATCATTTCATTTGCAGCGCCTTCATCTGTAATGAGTACTGTTTGAGACGGTGCAATGTTTAAATAAGAAAGTATCGCTTCAGCTTTCTTTTTCCCACCTGCTAATGCGAAAATATGTGGTACTTCTCGTAAATGTTCTAATTGTATTCCTACTGTGCGAATGCGATGGACAACATCTCCGTTCGCATCGAAATAATAACCGAATGCTTCACTTTTTGCCTCTTGTTGTTTAATTTTCTCTTTTACTTCTTCAGAACTGTTACGCCACTTCACTAATTTCTCCGCGACGCCAATTCCATGAATGACGATGTCTGTTTGTTCGTAGAGTGCCATCATCTCTTTTGCTTCTTTTTCATTTTGTAACACTTCGTGCGCTCGTTCGCTCAATTCATCTGGATAGAAAAATACTCGATATGAAGCATTTCCCTTTTTTGCGAAAGTCGAAACGATGGAATTCGCTTGAAGTGGTATGGCATCTCCCATTCCGCCTCGCGCTGCGATAAATAAATAGTTTTGCACGAGTGAATGACCGGATAAAAACTGTGGTACGGAAGCGACGCTCGTCCCACCCGTTACCGCGACAATTTGTCGCTCGGATGTGGCAAGTTGTTCGAGAGCATGAGCTGCCTGTTCGCCGATGAGAAGCTTCGTACTTTCGGAATGATCGCTATCTCCGTCCACAATTCGCACTTCACGAATGCCGTAATGCTCGGCAATTCGTCTTGCGATCGTCGTTCGACCGATGTAATCGTTCATCATCGTTTCGAGTGACGTTAAGAGATCAAATCCTAATGTTGTAATCGTCGCGCCTTCTTTTTCGACCCGAATTAAATTCGTGTCGCGTAAAAAGTCGACTGCTGCACGCACTTCTCGTTCTGGCAATCCGACAATTTCAGCTAACTTTCGTCTGCCGACCGGGCCGCTCGCTTGTACATGTCGCAATATCGTATAGCGACTTTCAAGCAATGCCTTCATCTCGGGAACCATCATCCATTGGGCTTCTAATCTTTCCATGTTTTCATCCCCTCCTACTCAAGAGGTTGAAATTTGTCCCTGCGAACATTTTTCGTCCCACTTAGGTTAAAAAAATATGCCTAACAATTTTTATTATAGGTGATTGCTTCTAAAGTTGCAATCATTTCACGTCTACTTTTATGAAATATTGTCTATTTTATCAAACAAAAAACGACGAACTTATACAGTCCGTCGCTCATTTTTATTCATCTAACAATGTTTCAAGCAGTTCTCCGTACGTAATTTGCCCTTGAAACTTTTGTTCTCCGTCGATGAGTAAGACGGGAACTTCCAACATATATTTTCGTTGAAGTTCATCGTCTTTCGCAATCGACACGACATCGAGTAACAAATCGACATCTTGACGAACGAGTTCAATCGATTGGATCGCTTCATCACAAAGCTCGCAATTGTCATTAATATATAATGTTAATTTTACCATGAACGACCTGCACCTCCTCCACCGCTTGAACCGCCGCCACCAAATCCACCGAAGCCACCGCCGCCTGAGCTACCTCCTGATCCTCCACCGAAACCTGTCGGGAAGAAAATCGGCGGGCCTCCGCCTCCGCTACGTCCTCTCGGTCCTTTTCCACCTTTGTTGCCACCGGAGGAAAGGAGTAACACGATAATGATGATGGCGATGATGACCCAAATGGAAATGCCTTCGTCTGAAGACTCGCTATCGTACTCACCATTCAATGTGTCGACGAGCACTTGCTCTCCATCTAATCCGTATTCAATCATAATTTCATTGTATACCGCTTTATACAATTGCAAAATCGCGGCGTCAATGTCCCCTTGTTGTAAATAAGGAATTGCAATTTCATCCAACATGCGCCCGACCTTTCCATCCGGTAAGGCGCCTTCCAATCCGTAACCGATTTCAAAGCGCAACTGCTTCGCTTCGCCTGTGTTCGGATTTTCCTCCGTCGTCATGACGAAAAGAACACCGTTGTCCTCTCCTTTTTGACCGAGGCCCATTTGTTGAAATGTATTATGCGCATAATCGACGACGAGATCATCGCCCGTATTCGGTTGAATGATGACCGCAAATTCTGCGCCCGTTTTTTGTTGGAGCGCAAAAGCGTAATCTGTTACTTGTTGTTTCGTCTCGGCAGAAAGTACACCGCTACGATCTTGCACAGCGTACTGTTGATGATTTAATGCTTGAACAGGTTGAACTTGAAAGAAAATCGTAAGCAGTGTGACGATGACGAACCACCGTCTCATCATTACTTAGCTCCGTTTCCAAAATCGACTGTCGGTGCTTGTTCCGCTCCTTTTTGCGCTTCGAAGTACGGACGTTTTTCGAATCCGAAAATTTTCGCCGCAATGTTAGAAGGGAAACGCTGCACTTTATTGTTGTACACTTGGACTGCTTCGTTATATTTACCACGTTCCACACTAATGCGATTTTCTGTTCCTGCGAGTTCATCCATTAACTGCGTAAAATGTGTATCACTTTTTAATTCTGGATAATTTTCAACGACGACGAGTAAGCGAGAAAGCGCGCTCGATAATTCATCGTTCGCTTCTAACTGTTCTGCCGTTGTCGATGCGCCGGCCATTTTAGAACGAGCGTCCGCAATATTCGTCATCACTTCTGTTTCATGTGATGCATAACCTTTCACCGTTTCGACTAAGTTCGGAATTAAATCCATACGGCGTTGTAATTTGTTGTCGATTTCACTTTTATGTTTATCGACAGATTCTGATAATGTGACGAGGTTGTTGTAAGGAGAGATTAATAAAACCGCACCTATCCCTAACACGACGAGGATCCCGATTAAAGGACCTAACCACTTTTTCATACATTCCACGACCTTTCTAATCTCGATAAATTGTACGACGCGTTACGCGACGTAGTAATAACCAAATGACAAATAATCCAATACCCTGCACGATAAAATACAAACCAAATGACAAGCTGACAACGAAGGCAACTGTCATTTTTGATAATAAGGAGGCAATCGCAAAGACGAAAATGATGACGCCTACCGCAAGTAACCAACCCCATCCTCTCACATCGCGCAAAGAGAATGCCGCGTACATTTGGATGAGCGATGATAAAAGTAACCAAATTGCAAAAATGTACACGAATGTTTGCTCCGCTAAATCAGGAACGAACAATGTAATTCCACCGACGACGAATGACAACAATCCATTTACGAGAAAGATAAAGGAAATGTTCCATATTTTTCGTTGTTCGACGAAAGAAATCATTTCGACTACTCCGTGAATGAGTAAAAGAATCCCGATCGATAATGTAAAGACACGCAATGATACCGTCGGATTGAAGACGATCCACACCCCGAACGCGACGAGCGCTAAACTAATTAAAAAGATGGAAATTGAATAAAATTTTCGCATACATCTCTTCCTTCCATTCATCTGTAAGACTACCTAATCTATTCCCACTTTGAATAGAAAAGAAACGTCTTTTCCTTTTCGATATACCAATATAGTTTATCACTTTTTACATAAAAAAGGTAATCATCCTCTAAAATAGAAAATGATTACCTCTTCTTTACGGTGCTGTTTCTGTTAAATACGTATAAATTTCATCATCTGACGGCGGATTGTGCAGTCCTGCGCGCACATGTAAATAATAGCGATATAAAATACTTTTTTCAGATAATCCGCTCGCCCCGACGATGCGCATCGCGAGATCGACGACTTCAATCGCATAATGTGTCGCTGTAATTTTCGCACTTGATAAAATACGTCTCACTTCTTCAAAAGAGCGTTCTTCGTCAAATAGTAGCGCGCCGTATGCGAGATGGCTCGTCGCTGTCGCTAAACGCCATTCGATTTCACCGAGCTTCTGTTGAATATGTGCCGCATCGATGATCGCTGTTTCTCGTCCTCTCGGAACGTACGCGCGAGCGAAGGCGAACGCTTCATCTCTCGCTGCTTGCGCAATACCGATATAACATGCGGGAATATGTAATAAACTCGCTGGTGAATTGCGCACCGCATGTGCGATATTGACATATTTAATGAAATGATGATCTTCTACGAAAACATCTTTTAAATATACATCGCTACTCGCCGTTCCTCTCATCGCTACACTATCCCAAGCAGATGTATCGATTGTGATGCTTTCAGAATTCGGTACGACGAAGAGCGCTTCTTCACCTTCACAGTTCGCACTAATAATAAAGAGATCAAGAGCTGGTGCTAATGTTGCGAACGATTTATGACCGTTAATGAGATAGCCCCCTTCTACTTTTTTCGCTGTCGTTTGTGGACCAGCATTGCGGGTCGGACTACCCGCTCCTCTTTCCGATAAGACGTAGTTGAGGAGCGCTCCTTTTTTCACTTCTTCGATTACATATCGCTTCGTCTTTTCTGGCCATGTTGTATCACGTAAAATCGCATACAATGTGCTCACATGCCAACCGATTGCGACCGCTGTCGGGCCATCTCCTGAAGCGACAATTTGCTGGTAATGAACGAGTTCACTTGCTGTTAAGCCTTGCCCTCCATCTGTAGTACATAGAGGAGACTTCGTATAACCAGCATCGATCAAGTTTTGAATGTTTTCTTTCGGAAATTGACCGAACACAGTATCTTTTTTTGCTCGTTCACGAAATATTGGGACAAATTGAAGTAGTTCTTCTTGTAACGTTACTGTCGTTGTCGTCATGTCGCTTCCTCCTTACACGAGTGCTTCTTTTTCTAATTGCACGCTATGGCCGTAGTGATTGTTTTGTAAACGTTGTTGCCCTTTACCGTAGTAATGTTCACGCAATGTTTCCCCTTCGTAATCTGTACGATAAATGCCACGCTTCTGCAATTCTGGCACGACCGTTTCGACAAAATCTTCTAAAGTAGACGGATTCACCGTTTGACGAATGTTAAAGCCGTCCGCATCGCCTTCTACTGAAATCTCTTCTAAACGAGCGGCGATTTGTTCCGGTGTACCGACAATCACTTCTGAACCTAATGAGAAACCGTGATATTGAATCGCTTCTCGAATCGTCCATTTATGATTCGGATCGGTCGACGTATAGTTGTTTAAGCGACTTTGAATCGCATTCGTTTCAATATTTTCAACGTAGCTATCGGGATCGAATTTTGAGAAGTCGATGCCTGAGTGACCGGATAAAAGAGCTGCTGCCCCGTCGTAATCGACATAACTGCGAAGTTCTTGGAATTTTTTCTGCGCCTCTTCTTCCGTTCCTCCAACGACTGTTACGACAGCTGGTATAATTTTCACATCTTGACGTGTGCGGCCGTATTTTTGAAGTTTCGGTTCTAATTGACGGATAAATTCACGCAATTCGGCTGTCGCATTTTTTTGATTTTGCGTATTCGTGAAAATGCCTTCCGCATGTTTTGCCGCAAATGACGTTCCTCGGTCAGACGCTCCTGCTTGGAATAATACCGGTGTGCGTTGTAAAGAAGGTTCTACTAAATGGACACCTGGTACTTTAAAGTATTTTCCTTCGTGATTGATCGGGTGTACTTTCGTTGAATCGATATATTTATTCGCTTCTGGATCGTTTAAGAGTGCGCCTTCTTCCCAACTTTTCTCCCACAATTTGTACACGACATCTAAATATTCTTCTGCACGGTCGTAACGCTCATCATGTGGAATCATGCCGTCTAAACCTAAGTTGATCGCTTCACTTTCTAAATAAGATGTGACGATATTCCATCCGATGCGGCCATTCGTTAAATGGTCGAGTGTCGAATATTGGCGAGCTAATTTATACGGTGGAATGTATGTCGCTGAACCTGTCAACGCAAACCCGAGTCGTTCCGTCGCATGAGCCATTGCCGAAATGATTAAAAATGGATCGTGTGCTGGGAACTGTACCGCTTGTTCGAGCGCTGCGCGGTTGCTTCCTTCGTAGACGTCGTACACGCCTGTCACATCCGCTAAAAACAATGCGTCAAACTTTCCTTTTTCCAATGTTT
This sequence comes from Savagea faecisuis, assembly GCF_042675605.1. NCBI lineage: Bacteria > Bacillati > Bacillota > Bacilli > Caryophanales > Caryophanaceae > Savagea > Savagea faecisuis. Next base: position 3,245 of record NZ_JBHTJF010000025.1, on the reverse strand, counting down.
GCGCAAGCTTTACCCAGTAATCTGTCGAAGCGTGTGTACTTCCTTGGTGATCCGGATGTTTCCAAAGTCCAATTGCGTGTGGTGATACCGTATGTTGTGCGAAACCGTTTAAATGAATTTGTTTTTTAGTCATGTTTTCTTCCTCCTCATTGTAGGTGGAGAATGAAAGTCACTCTCCCTTATCTATCAAGCGATGCTTGCGGGATGGCGCACCGTGCGAATGCCGGTTGCGAGAAGTTCATCAGGCCCGTTCCTTCCCTTCGTTCTTCATAAGGTTTATTTTGCGTCGTAAGTATTTAATGCGTTAATGCTGTGAGCGTATGCACTCCCTGCATTTAAAGCGCTCGCTACGAAAATCGCTTCCGCTAATTCTTCTTTCGTCACGCCTGCTTTTTTCGCCCCGTTCGTATGAATATCGATGCAATAAGCACAAGCTGTAATGTGTGCGATCGCTACCGCAATCAATTCTTTTTCTTTTACAGAAAGGACACCTTCCGCTACCGCTTCGTTCGAAAACGCGACGAATGTTTTCAATGCATCTGGTGCGAGTTTGCCAAATTCATTCGTTTTGCTGAAGTATTCTTTTTTATACAATGTGTCTCCTTCTTCTCCATCGTATGAACGGAATGCGTTCGCCGCATGCGCAAATGCACTTCCCGCTTTCAATGCGCTCGCAACTAAGATTGCCTCCGCTAATTCTTCTTTCGTTGCACCTGCTTTTTTCGCTGCGCCTGTATGGATATCGATGCAGTATGCGCATCCTGTCGTCGTCGCACTCGCTACTGCAATGATTTCTTTTAATTTCGTCGATAATGCACCTTCTTGGAATACTGCTTGGTTCCATGCACCGAATGCTTTATTCGGTTGTTGTGCTAATTTCGCTAATTGTCCTAATTGTTGAATGCCTTCTTTTGCGTATAATGTTGTCATATTTACTCTCTCCTTTTTTGCTTTTCTTATATTAGTTAATTCCTATAGGTTTACTATGTTTAGAAGAAAGTGAAAACGATGATTTCCGTCTCTCTTTTAAATAAAGAAAAACCTCTCCCAGTAGGAAGAGGTTAGAATGACTGAATTCATCGTTCGTTCTCTTCCTCATCTTTCAAGCATATGCTTGCTGGAATTGGCACCATTGTACTCTCGTACTGGTTGCCGCAGGATCGTAGGACCAGATTCCTCCCCTGCTCTGGATAAGGAAAAACTATGTAGTTGAAAAGCTTAAATATAACTATACAAGATGCTTTTTTGAAAGTCAACACTTTTTATTAACTTTTCTGAATATTTCGTTTCGAGAGTATTTTCACAGGGTTCCAACTCGCTAGCGATAGGAGAAACAACGGACTATATTTTGAGCTTGATCTTCTCTTAGATAGATAAAGTACTTCAAACTAAAAAAATCTAAAATGACGGATGCTCATTTTAGATTTCTTGTCGTTATTGATTACGCCCCTACCAGGAGTCGAACCCGGATTTCAAGAACCGGAATCTTGCGTGTTATCCATTACACTATAGGGACAGACTTTTACTATTATAGCGAAATGAAAGGTATTTCGCAATGCCCATTCAAAAAAAGGAACGAGCGAGTCCCGTCCGACTCACTCGTTCAAATATTTAAATTTACTTGATTATGGAGGAATAAAACTTACTTACCGAACTGTGGAATTCGGTGGTTGCCGATTGCAACGTGTACGATCTTCTGCTCTGTGTAGAAGCCGAATCCGTAGTGTCCACCTTCGCGGCCGATACCTGAATCTTTACTTCCGCCGAATGGAGTACGTAAGTCACGTACGTTTTGAGCGTTCACCCAAATCATACCTGCTTCTAAAGCGTGTGCTACACGGTGTCCACGCTTGCCGTCGTTCGTCCAAACGTAACCTGCTAAACCGTATGCGATATCATTCGCAAGACGCACTGCTTCTTCTTCGTCTTTGAATGTCATCACAGCCATAACTGGGCCGAAGATTTCTTCTTGTGCTACGCGCATATCGTTCGTCGCATTTAACAATAATGTTGGCGCAACGAAGTTACCTTTTTTGTTCTCTTCAGAGATTTCAGATGTGAATACTTCACAGCCTTCTTCTTTTGCAATTTGTAAGTAGCTTACTACTTTATCGTAGTGCTCTTTATGAATTAATGGACCGACTTGTGTGTTGTAGTCAAGTGGGTTACCTAAGTTAATGTTAAGAACACGCTCTTTCAATGCTTCGATGAAGCGATCTTTAATGCCTTCTTGTAAGAAGAGACGTGAGTTCGCTGTACAACGCTCACCGTTGAACGAGAAGATTCCCCAAATACATGCGTCTAATGCACGATCGAAGTCCGCATCGTCAAATACGATAATTGGTGATTTACCACCGAGTTCCATTGAAACTGCTTTTAACGTATCCGCACTGTTTTTAATAATTGTTGAACCTGTCGTCGTTTCACCTGTGAATGAAATTAATTGTACATCAGGGTGCTTAACGAGTGCGTCACCTGCTGTTTCACCGAAACCGTGAACAACGTTGAACACACCTGCTGGAATACCTGAACGATCGATTACTTCTGCGAGTAAGTTCGCTGAAAGTGGTGAGAACTCAGCTGGTTTTAAAACAACTGTGTTACCTGTCGCAAGTGCTGGCGCAACTTTCCATGTTTCTAACATGAATGGTGCGTTCCAAGGTGTAATTAAACCTGCTACGCCGACTGGTGTATTTAATGTATAGTTGATGAACTCATCATCGACTTGGTACGCTTCGCCTACGAGACGAGCTTCTACCATACGTGCGTAGAAACGGAAGTTTTCTGATGCACGTGCAACCATGTTTGTCGTCTGGCTAATTGGAAGACCTGTGTCGAGTGATTCTAAATATGCGATACGCTCTACTTCTTCGTCGATCAAGTCAGCGATTTTGTAGATGTATTTCATACGTTCTTTTAATTTCATCGTTCTCCAAGGACCGTTATCGAAAGCTTCGCGTGCTGCTGCTACTGCCTTTTCGATATCTGCTTTATCCCCTTCTGCTACAACGTTCACTTGTTCGTTCGTGAATGGGTTGAAGTTTTCGAATGTTTTACCGCTTACGCTATCAACGAATTCCCCGTTGATATAAAGTTGAATATCTTCTTGTTTTTCGTGTTTCAATGCTTCTTTAGACATGAAACCACCCTTTCAATTTAAAATTTAAGTATATTTTATCACTAGCGTCGCATTAAAATAATTCAACGCAGCACTATAATCTGAATTATCTGTAATCTATCAAATT
>NZ_JBHTJF010000024.1:0-2551 GCF_042675605.1 Savagea faecisuis | reverse complement strand
CGATAAGCATTAGTAGTTGCCATTAGATTTTTAGATTGGTCGTTAGAAACGTATATTTGTATTTTTGCAATAATTGTAGTCATTATGTTCACCGCCTTTCACTAATTAAATTATATCACTGTTTTAGTGAAAATTCAACAAAAATGGAGAAAGGAGGAGGCAAGGTACAGGCTTCAGATACTACCGTATCTGACGGCAATTCCTCCCCCACTTATCGTTGAGCTATCGCCCTTCACACGATTGAAGTGGGGGTATCCTTGCTGATTTCAGATGAAAGACTTATTTCAATTGCTCAAAGGGGGCAATCGGTCGTCGCTCATCGCAGCGGTCGTCAACTTTATTTTAGGTGCTTTAAAAGGCGTCGTCTTTTTCTTTACAGGAAATGTCGCATTGTTCGCAGAAATGATGCATTCTCTCGGCGATTCTGCCAACCAATTTTTCGTCTTTTTCGGTTCGGCTTTGTCTAAAAAGTCACCGACGCAAAAATTCCCGAAAGGATTCGGTCGCCTCGTCAATCTCGTCTGTTTAGGTGCTGTTTTAATCGTCGGGATTCTCGCATACGAAACGATTAAAGAAGGTTGGCATCACATTTGGAACCCGACCGCTTCTTCTGGCTTTTGGTTATCGATCGGCGTCCTCGCAATCGGCGTCGTCATGGAAGGGATTGTCTTTTACAAAGCAGCACAAGAAATTGCGCACGAAGTCGGCATCGACCACGCAGGACTAAAAACAATCCCGCTCGCTATTCGCAATGTCAATCGTGCAAAGCCAGCAACAAAGCTCGTCTTTATGGAAGATTTCGTCGCAACATTCGGCGGTGTGCTCGCGATTTTCGCCATCGTGCTTGCCCAATGGACAGGATTTCATGCAGGGGAAGGAATCGCTTCTGTCATTATCGGAATCACGATGTTTTACGTCGTCGGCCGTGTCTTTTTGGACAATGCGCGTGGAGTCATCGGCGAAACGGACGAAGAGATGCTCAATCATATCGCTTATCTCGTCTTAGATCATCCCGATATTATCGATATTGAACGACTCGACGTTGTGAAAGAAGGAGAATTTTTACACGTTGAACTCGTCGCGGAAGTCAATCCGAATCATTCACTCGCCTATTTAGACGACGTGCGCGATACGTTGACAGAACAAATTTTATATCAAAAAGGAGTGAACCGTGTCATCGTTTCGTTCGATGAAGATGACGGAGAACAAGAATGGCATCACCGTGAAGCCCGCCCTCTCCTCTCTTAAAAGCCTAGATTTTTTAGGCTTTTTGTTTATATCTTGAATTCAAGATAATAATGCGCTATACTAAGTGTAACAATATAAAAGGACGTGGAAATGATGACAATTCGTAACGTATTACGCAACACACCGATTCACTATCATTCAGAAGATGGCCAATTTATCGTAGGGAATGTTCTTGCTGGACATGAAATGACAGCTAATGATCCTTTCTTATTTATGGAAGATGTCGTCTTTCCAGAAGGGACATTCGGACTTCATCCACACCGTGGTATCGAAACGATTACGTATGTGCTCGAAGGTGAAGTGATGCACCATGATACGACACATGGAGACGGCTCGATTCAAGCGGGAGACGTCCAATGGATGACAGCAGGTGGCGGTGTACTCCATGCGGAAGAACCTGCACCAGGCACGAAAGCGCATGTTTTGCAATTGTGGCTCAACTTACCTGCCGAACAAAAAATGATGCCTTCTAACTACCAAACCTTATTCCAAAAAGATATGCCGGCAGTCGAAACAGACGGCGCGAGCGTACGAATTTTTTCAGGAGAGTTTCAAGGAACACGTGCTGAGACGACGAATATCGTTCCTGTCAACATGTATGACATTCGGATGCAACGCAACAGTACATTGCAGTTTCCGATTCCAAAAGGCGATAAAGCATTCGCCATTTTATTAGACGGCGAAGCGAAGTTCGGAAACGAAGCGATTGCGACAACGGCACCTGCCGTCATTCACTTCTCGCACGATGCAGGAGATATCGTCATCAAAGCGACAGAAGAAGCGCATATTTTGTTTTACTCAGGCACGCCACTCGGTGAACCGATTGCAGCGCGCGGACCGTTCGTCATGAACACGCGCGAACAATTAGAAGAAGCGTTCCGCGATTACCGCGAAGGAAAATTTCATAATAACTAATCAAAAAGCGTCCTTTTCACTTTTATGAAAAAGGACGCTTTCTCTATAATTAATTTTTTGTAATTTCAAAAATCGGAATTTTTGCACGCACTAAATCTTCTACAAATGTCGGGATTTCACGTATTGGCATCGAGGTTTGTAAAACCCACTGCATATGTTCAGGCTCTTGTACCACATGTGCTGTGAAGCGACTGCCGATTAAAAGCAATACTTGTCTTTGTGTATGAGGTTGTTCGAGCCCTCCTAAATTCCAATAAATGTCGTGACACTGATTGCTATTTTCTGTTCGGATAATCATTCCGATACTCCTTCCTTTAGGAATGAAAATTCGTCTTTATATTTAGCTGGTGTAGGGAACTTTTGCTTTTTAAGTGCTTCTTTATCATCT
>NZ_JBHTJF010000023.1:0-70467 GCF_042675605.1 Savagea faecisuis | reverse complement strand
ACAATGCCGCAATCAACATTAAAAACGAAGGGTTACGCTTATTAGCATAGAAACAAAAACTCTTGGAACAAGAGGGTTAGCTCGGTCATTTTTCGTTGGCTAGTAAAAGCAACGATAAGTCGAGAAGCCCCCACTTCAAGTAGACCGTAAGGTTAACTAAGTGGTGGGTAGTTCACCAGGGCTCATTTTAATCGCCGTCATCGTCGTGGCGTACGTGTACGTCGGCGGTTCGTATGCGGATGTGTATACGGATGCGGTTCAAGCGATTATGATGGCTGCAACAGGCATAATCGTCTTTTTATCTGGGTTGTATTTCTTCGGAGATTGGAGCATTTCAAAAACGTTCCAAGCGATTACGGATAACTTTAAAGAACAAGATATGCAGTTGCTCTCTGTCTTTAATTCAGATTCAAACTATTATGCGATTTCAGCGGTGCTCGGTTTACTCATTATTCAATTTTCATTCGCTTCACAACCGCAATTATTTAATAAAGTATTATCGTTAAAAAACGAAAAAGATTTGCGTAAAATGATCATCGTTTACATTTTTGCAGCGGCCGCTTCATTGTTCGTGTTATTCGGTGGATTTTTCGCCCGCATGGCCGTTCCAGGATTGGAACAAGCGGATCTTGCATTACTCGAATATGTCGCATGGGGCTTCCCTGCTGCGCTCGCCGCATTCGTTGCGGTCGTCATTTTAGCAGCTGCTTTATCGACGACAGACGGTCTATTCGTCGTCATGAGTACGGTATTTGCGAATGATATTTATAAAAAAGTGCTCGTGAAACGTGGCATCATTAAAACGACACCTGAAAAAGCGGACGCAATTGCGCTCAAAATTAGCCGCATTGTCGTTTTAGCGGTCGGTTTGCTCGCTGCGCTCATCGTCTTAAACCCACCGCCATTTTTAGCGGATTTAATGTGGGTAGGAATATCAGGTGTATCGGCAGGAACACTCGGACCTGTCATGTATGCCGTATTCGGTAAGAAAAAAGCGCATCGCCGCGCTGCAGAAGGTTCGATGTTTATCGGATTAGCATTTTATTTAGTGATCGTATTTACAGGCCTTGAGCCGAGTCCGCTCGCTGCAGGTGGTTGGTCTACGCTCGTCGGAATCATCACGATGTTCGTCTTAGCGAATCTCTTGCCACGTCCAGCAGAAGCGACAAAATAAGGAGGCGTTCGTATGTTTAGTTCTACGATGTTTACTATTTGGATTGTCGGAATGATCGTATCGACTGCGATCTTTTCCTTCTTACTTTGGAAATACTATAAACCGGAATAAAGAAAAGGATGTTGCTTTTATCGCAACATCCTTTTTTTGCTACTTCGCCGCCATGCGAATACTTCCATCGAGTCGCACAACTTCTCCGTTCATATATTCATTTTCGATTAAAAACGTTACGAGATGCGCAAATTCTTTCGGCAAGCCGAGTCTCTTCGGAAATTCGACTGTCTCTTCTAAACTTGCGACGACTTTTTCGCCTAACCCTTCCGCAAGCGGTGTGCGGAATAAACCTGGCGCAATCGCATTGACACGAATGCCCGTCGATGATAAATCACGCGCTGCCGGCAAGCTCATGCCGACGACGCCCGCTTTACTCGCACTGTATGCAATTTGTCCCATCTGCCCTTCAAATGCAGCGACAGACGCCGTATTAATGATGACACCACGTTCCCCATGCGTAGAGTACGGCTCGTTGTTCGCCATTTGTTCTGCTGCAAGACGCATAACGTTAAACGTCCCGACTAAATTCACTTGAATGACGCTTTCAAAATTTTCAAGTGGCATGACGCCTTTTCTTCCTAATATTTTTTGCGGCGGTGCAATTCCTGCACAGTTGACGCAAGCATGAATAGCTCCGAACGTATCGATCGCATGCTTGATGCCTGCTTGTACAGAAGCTTCATCCGTCACGTTCACGTGCGCACGCGTCACACGCTCTCCGAGTCTTTCACATACTTCTTCTGCTTTCGCTTCATCTAAATCGAAGATGACCGCGCGCCCTCCTTTTTCAACGACAGCTTCTACGACACCTAACCCTAATCCTGAAGCGCCCCCTGTTACGACGACGACATAATTCTCCCATTGCATCATTTAGTTTCCCCCTTTGGAATGATCCGCCCAACGTGACGATACGTCGGTGGATTGTTTTGAAATTGAATCGGTTGTCCAATTTGTTGCACGACGGTTCCATCTTCTTTCGGTACGTCGACAATCATGCCGCGCGCACGCAATTGTGGATGGTCCATCGCTTCTTTCAATGTGAGCACAGGCTCCACACAGCAATCTGTTTTTTCAAATACAGCACACCACGATGCGAAATCACGCGTTTTCAACCGTTCTCGTAACGCTTCTTTAAACGCTCGTAACACCGACTCGTCTTCTGTAAATGTGCGCTCATACCATTCCTCTAAACCGACAATTTCGCACAGCTCTTTACGAAATGGTGGCTCTAAACTACCGACCGATAAATAGCGACCGTCCGACGTTTCGTAATAATCGTAAAAGTCGCCCCCATTTAATAAATTCGACTCCGGCCCGACATCTTCTCCTGTCGCTAGTACACCTGACCCGAACAAAACATTGAGTGAAAAACTCGCGTCCGTCATACTAATGTCAACGTAATCCCCTTCACCCGTTTGCGTTCGCTTATAAAGCGCAGCCAAGACACCGACTAAACTATATAAAGATCCCCCTGCTAAATCCGCTAGTTGAACACCGAGAGGAGATGGACGTTCTCCTTCTCGGCGCGAATAGTTCGAAATGCCAGCGAGCGATAAATAGTTCAAATCATGCCCCGCTCGGTCCCGATAAGGACCGGTCTGCCCGTACCCTGTAATCGAACAATAAATGATGCGTGGATTGATTTTACGCAACGTCTCATAATCGAGTCCGAGACGAGCCATCACGCCTGGACGAAACTGTTCAAAAATAATGTCGTACTCCTCAATGAGCTCGTAAATGCGCTCTTTCGCCCCTTCTTCTTTCAAATCGAGTGGGAGCACTTCTTTCGAACGGTGCAATTGACGCCCCGCAGCAGACATTCCTTCCTCATCGACCGGTGATAACGTTCGCACGAGATCGTGACGTGTCGGTGAAACGATTTGCAAAATGTCCGCTCCGAGATCTGCTAATGTTTGCGTCGCAAATGGCCCGGGCAACAATGTCGTAAAATCTAATACTTTAACCCCTTGTAACACCGTCATGGCACACTCCCCTTTACTTAACGTCCGAAAATGTCGCGGCTAATAATTTCTTTCATAATTTCAGAAGTTCCCCCGTAAATTCGTTGAACGCGCGCATCGACGAACGCACGAGCGATCGGATATTCACGCATGTAGCCGTAACCGCCGAACAACTGTAAACACTCATCGACGATGCGACCTTGCGCTTCTGTACATGCGAGTTTCGCCATACTTGCGGTCGCTGTATCAAGCTCTCCGCGGTCGAGCAATTGGTAACATTTTTCGATAAATGCACGATTCATCGCCGCTTCCGTTTTCATCTCCGCAATTTTGTAACGCGTATTTTGGAAGTTGCTAAGTGGCTGACCGAACGCTTGACGCTCTTTCACGTATTGAATCGTCCACTCTAACGCTCCTTCCAACGCACCGAGTGCTCCTGCTGCGAGTGATAAACGCTCTTTCGGTAACTCTTTCATTAACGTAATAAATCCACCGTGCAATTCCCCGAGCAATTTATCTTTCCCGACAACGACATCTTCGAAAAATAACTCCATCGTATCGCATGAAAGAAGACCGATTTTATCTAAGTTCGTTCCGCGTTCAAATCCTTCGATCGGCGCATCCACTAAGAAGAGCGACGTTCCTTTTGAAGCGCGAACACTCGAATCCGTACGCGCTGCGACGATAATTAAATCGCTATGCTCCCCGTTCGTAATAAATGTTTTCGCACCATTAATTGTAAACGTTTCGTCCGCTTCATTGTAAACAGCCGTCGCTTTCATCCCTTGTAAGTCACTTCCTGCGTTCGGCTCCGTCATCGCGATAGCCCCGACGATTTCCCCCGTCACCATTTTCGGCAAATAATGTAACTTTTGCTCTTCTGTTCCCGAGCTTAAAATGTAGTGCGAAACGATATTCGCATGAACCGAAATGTTCACCGAAATCGAACCGTATCCTAAACGGTTAAACTCTTCTACGACGAGTGCTGCAAATTGATACGGAACGCCAAGTCCGCCATACTCTTCTGGAATGTCAACGCAAAGGAATCCTTCTTCCCCTAACTGATTCCATAACTCGCGTGGTGTATTCCCTTCTTTTTCCCACTGATCAAAATACGGTGCCACGTGCTTTTCAGCAAATGCTTCGATCGACTTTCTAAACAAATCTAATTCTGCTTGCATAACTTTCCTCTCCCTTTGTATGTATGATGCCAATAGAAGAGATGCAATAAGCGTGCCAATCGTTGAAAGATGGCTATTGAAGCGTTTACATTTTTCATGTAAAGTGAAAGTGTAAACAAAAATTAACAGAAAAGTGTAAACTGTTCACAATACTTAACGGAAAGGTGGAATGGGTCATGCTCGTTCGAGATGTGATGACACATCAATTTGCTACATTAGAAACGACGGATACACTACAATACGCACTCGTTCAATTCGCAAAGACGAAACAACATATTTTACCGGTCGTCCAAGAAACAGGTCAACTCGTTGGCATTTTACCGAAAAACCGCTTAATTGAAGCATTAGCAGACGGTCGTGCTGTCGATAGTTATATTGAAGCGCTCATCAATTACGAGCCGTACAGCTTGCAACCGACGGAAACGATTCCTGATGTTAGACAAAAATTACTACGACTCAAAATCGGTCACGCCCCTGTTTTAAATGAACAGCAACAACCGATCGGCATGATGTCGACGACGGAAATTTTAGCAGCGTACAATCAAATTTTAGAACGGATGGAATCGGAACTTGAACTCATGTTCCACCATTTAAACTTCGGTTTGTTTTCCGTCGATTTACGCGGTCAAATGATTTCAATGAATCATTTCGTTCAAACATTGCTCGGGTGGCCAGACGACTACTTCCATTTCGGCGAGCTTCCTCAAGATGCTCCGCTCGTAGAAGTCGTACAATCGGTAGTAAACGAACGTCAAAGTTTAACCGTCCGTCTAACAATCAATCAGCATAGCTTATTTGCTAAAGGGCATCCACTCTACGACCAACACGACGAACTGATCGGAGTGATGATTGTCTTAGAAGATGTCACCCAACTTGAACAGACAGCGAAAGAGCTACATTTTTCAAAAGAATGGGAGCATAAATTGCGCACCGTCGTTGAACTTGCGTATGACGGACTCATTTTAGTAAATGAACAATTTCAAATTACGATGGTGAATGACGGGTTTTGTCAATTGTTTAACGTGACAGAACGCGACGTACTCAACCGAAACATTACGACGTTATTTCCTGAGTTACAAGTGGAAGAAAGCATTCAAAAAGGTGTCCGTCTTCAAAACGTACCTACTTTAATTAAAGAAAAACAATCCCTCATTACGATTTTACCGATCCATGACGGAGACCATTTCGTCGGCGCCATTTGTAAAATTACGTACCAAGGGTTGACCCAACTTCAAAAAGCGATTCAAAAAGTGAATCAACTCGAACAACAAGTGACCTACTACGAACAAGAATTGACCGAAATGAAAGGGACGAAATATACGTTCGCACACATTATCGGCGAATCACAACCGATGCAAAAAATTAAACGAGAAGCGTATGCGGTCGCTCAAAGTCGTTCGACTGTTTTATTGCTCGGGGAAAGTGGAACAGGAAAAGAATTGTTTGCTCATGCTATTCACGCATCGAGTAAACAAACGGGCGCCTTCATTCAAATTAACTGTGCAGCGATTCCGGGTGAATTGTTAGAAGCGGAGCTGTTCGGCTATGCGGAAGGAGCGTTTACAGGAGCGAAAAAAGGCGGGAAAAAAGGGAAATTTGAACTCGCTCAAAATGGAACACTGTTTTTAGACGAAATTGGCGATATGCCGTACCCGCTTCAAACGAAATTACTACGAGTACTGCAAGAAAAAGAATTTGAACCGCTCGGCAGCCATCAAACAATTCAACTCGATACGAAAATTATCGCCGCCACGAATCGTGATTTACCGAGTTTGATTCAACAAGGGAAATTTAGAGAAGATTTATATTATCGTTTACATATTATGCCGATTCACATCCCACCGTTACGCGAACGGATGGAAGATTTGCCGAGCATCGTCGAAGAAATCATCCGCGACTTAAACCGTTCAGGCTTTCGCATTCAAGGGATTACACACCCTGCCTTAGCGCGGCTGCTCACATACGATTGGCCCGGAAATGTGCGTGAATTGTACAATATGTTAGAACGCGCGGCGAACTTAACGACGATTCACGCCGAATATTACATCGATCTCCACCATTTACCGGAACAAGTGACGCCTGCTCAACAAGACATACCCGTTCGCAACCGGTATGAAGCGACAAAGCGTGAAGCAGAACGCGCAACGATCATTCAAGCATTGCGAGAAGCAAACGGCAATAAAGCGCGCGCCAGTCGCCTTCTCGGCATTAGTCGCACATGGCTATACAACCAAATTCAACAATTCCATATTGAAGAACGAGAATACCTCGACTAAAAAGCGACCTCATGAAGAGAGATCGCTTTTTTTAACACGCCATACAGTTAATATTGTCGTAATCGGAATGACGAGTGCGATCGCCATGCCCGCTGAAAAGATCGTTACCATTTCTGCACTAAATACTTTTGAATTAATCATTTCTCCAAAAGTATATGAAAGGTCTTTAAACCAAAGTAAAAGCGCTAAATACCCTCCGAAAAAGGCGAAAAATAACGTGTTCGTATCCGTCCCTAAAATGTCACGACCAATTCGTATGCCTGAGGCGAATAGTTCACGTCGCGTAATGGCACGGTCGTATTTCGCTAGTTCATAGAGCGCCGTCACGATGGAGATGGCGACATCCATAATTGCACCGATCGTACTCATGACGATGACGGCCGCCCCAATTTTGACGAAATCTAACCCGACATGTAAAGAGAATATCGTCAGTTCATCCATCTCCTCTTCTCCGAATCCTTGAATACTTCCCATTCCATTCAACCACGTAATCCACCCAAAAATGAGAAGTGCCGTTAACAATGTCGAAGCGAAGGCGATTTTCGTCTTTTCATGAACACCGTTGATGAAAAATAAATTAATGACGCCGACGACAACGACGAGTAAAGCGGTCACTAAAATAATCGGCACGTCTGGATTGACGAGGAAAAATAGTAAGACGATGAGGGCTCCGAAGTTTAAGAAGAACGCGATAAACGCGCGCACTCCTTGCCACTTGCCGACATAGGTCATTAAAGCGAACAACACGATACTCATCAATACGAGTGCACTCATGTGATCACTTTCTTCCGTCTCAAGTAACGGAGCGTCATATGAAGACTGATCGGAATTGCGAGTACGATGCCGATGCTACCGGCAAGCGCCCGCGCAAACTCCAGGGATAAATTCATCGAAAACGTATAATTTAACGGCACGTCATTCATCACATAAAGCAACATGACAGGAACCGACCCGCTCATATAAGCGAAAAATAAAATGCTCGTAATCGTTCCCATAATGTCGCGACCGACTTCTTCCCCCGCTCCCTTTAAACGAACGAGTGTAACATTCGGTTGTTCAGCGAGTTCAAATAAAGTAGACGCCATCGTCATCGCTACATCCATCACCGCTCCGAGTGAGCCGATGATGAGCCCTGCGATAAATACTGTACGGTACGGACGACTTAAAAACTGCATCTCCTCATAATTCAATCCTCGCTCATTCGTCCACGCAAAAATGAGCAATACGACACCGAGCGAGACGAATGTCGCGACGAGACTCGTCACGATCGCTACATATGTTTTCGGCGACAGTCCACTCACACTGACGAGCGAAATGACGACGAAACAAATCGCTAAAATGATCGCGAGCGCAATTAAAGATACGTTGTTCGTCTGCACATATAGATGAATGGCCCCGTACAAGAGCAAAACGTTCACCCCAAAACTGATGAGTGAAAACATCCCTTGTCTACCACCGACAAGAAGCAAGAATCCGATAAAGCCGAACATCGCTAACACGACGACATGATCCCGCTTCACTTGAACGGCCATCCATTCTCCTTGATGGCGCTCCATAAAGACGTGCATCCTTTCTTTCAACAAAAAGTCCGCAGCGCCAGAACACGAGGCGATATGCGTCCACTCTACTTGCTTCCCTTTCTTTTTGCCGTTTTGCCATTCGCCAACGATTTGTTGCGTGACGAGACGGTCTTCATTGCGATACGAATCGACAACGGTCTCTTCTTCTACGACAGTCACCTCTTGTACTTTAACAATCGGTTTGTCATAATACGTCGCATTGTTCCAAGTAAACGCTAAACTGAGTGAAGCGACGACTAGAAAAATACTAGCGATGATCCATTTTTTCATTCGCTCACTCCTTTCTCGTTCAGTTTATCACGTTCAAAAAGAGAAAACGAGCGTTCCTCTCGTTATGAGGACGCTCGTCTTTATTAAAAGATCGTGTACATAAGAACGACTACCGCTAACACAATAGTAGGAATGATGACGCTTAAAACGAGAATCGGTTTATACGCCGCCTTATGCGTTTCCTTCGCTACCCCTTGAACCGTCGTAACGATATACCCGTTATGCGGTAAAGAATCGAGTCCACCTGAAGCGAATGCCGAAATACGGTGCATCGCGCCAGGATCTAATCCTTGCGCCATGTAAATCGGTGCTAAAAGTGGTAAAGCGATTCCGAGTCCGCCTGCTGCAGACCCTGTAATCCCGGCGATAATCGTAACTGCAATCGCGAGTCCTGCATATTCTAAACCAGGCATATTCGTCAAACCGTCCACGATTGATGTGAATGCAGGAACTTTGGAAGCGACCGCTCCGAATCCGACGACCGCACTCGTATTCGCAATCGCAAGTAGAGCGTTCTCCACACTAATCGATAAAATTTTCATATGTTCTTTCACATTTCGGTACATGAGCAACCAGGCGATGACACTACCGGCAAACAATGCGACGATGACCGCATGTTGTGTCGCGATAAATTTCGCGAGCACGTTCAACACCGTAACGACCGTCACTAAAGGTAAAATCGCAATCACTATCGACGGTAACTTCGCCTCATTTTGTACGATCGGCTCCGTTCGTTCATACGGCAATTGGAACACTTCACCGTTGCGCACTGCACGATTCACCATCATTTGGAAGGCAATTCCACCAAGAACCATAATCATCAATGCCCCGACGACACCAATCCAGCCCCCTGCTGTCGGCGTCGTACCGAAATATTCAGTCGGAATTAAGTTTTGAATTTCTGGTGACCCAGGCGACGTCATCGTGAACGAAATCGAACCGAAGACGAGAGCTGCTGGAATGAAACGGTGCGGAATGTTAGCGCTTTCAAATAATGAGACCGCAATTGGATAAATACAAAACGCTACAATATAAACACTCACGCCCCCGTATGTCATAACCGCTGCCGCTGCAACGACGGCTAACGCTGCTCCTTTATTGCCAACACGGCGTTTAAACCATTCAGCAATCGCTTGTGCCCCTTTCGTATCTTCCATCACTTTTCCGAAAATGGCTCCGAGTAAAAAGATTAAAAACCACGATTTAAAAAATCCCGTAAATCCTGTCATATAGTCTTCTGTTAACGCATCAATTAAATTAAGTCCCCCAGTTAATGCTAAAATAACAGCTGATCCGACAGCGGCAATAATAATATTTATGCCTCGCATCGTCAAATAAATTAATAATGCCAAACTCCCAATTAACCCCAAAACACTAACCATACAGTATCCCCCTTGTTTTAAAAAAAGTGAAGATTCAAGAGCAATCGACTCCCCCAAGTCTTCATGCGCTTGAATCTTCGTATGAAAGCTCATGCCCTTTCATATGCCGATATAAGATATGCAAGGACTGTGCCAACTCTAAATGATAGCGCTTACAACGTTTTCATTTTATGCTGTCTATTGTTTTATACACTTTATCGTCTATGTGTCTAAATCGTCTAACAACTTCTCATTAAAATTTAGACAAAAGATTTAAACGAGTAATTCATACAGTCGCGCTACGTCTAAAACTCGTTTATCGTCAAATGCTGGACCGACAATCTGCATACCGACTGGTAAATTATGCGCGAAACCTACCGGCACACTTGCGACAGGTAAACCTGTTAAATTAAACGGTCCTGTAAAACGAATAATATGATCTAATAAAGGCACTTCTTCTCCATTAATTATTGCCGTATGTGAACCGATAGAAGGTGCTACAAACGGAATCGTCGGTGTAAGTAATACGTCTACTTGTTGGAACATATTCTGAAACTGTCTATCTAGTTGCTGGCGAATTTGTTGCGCTCGTAAATAATCAACCGCTGACGGCAATTCCCCGAGCTTCAACAAAAATCGAACATCTTCTCCAAAATCTTCTTCTCGCTCAATTAAATTGTCATGATGAATAGCGCTCGCTTCTGACGTAATCGTAATCATTTCAGCATATTCGACATGAGCTAATGCAGGTACATCTACTTCTACTATCGTTGCACCTGAATCTTCAAACAGCTGAATCGCTTCTCGTACACGTTTTTCAACTTCATCATCCACTTGATTGAAAAAATACGATTCATTTATACCAATCCGTAAGTTTTCTAGTGAAATGTCCACTTCTCCTGCATAAGATACTGGCTGCACACATTGAATAGAAGTAGGATCTTTCGCATCATATCCTGCTAATACATCTAACATGAGCGCGCTATCAATCGCTGTTTTCGTCATTGGTCCTACGTGATCTAATGACCAAGCGAGTGGGAAACAGTTTGCTTTACTGACGAGACCATGTGTCGGCTTCAAGCCAAATATTCCACAAAAGGCTGCGGGTATACGAATAGACCCACCAGTATCTGTTCCGAGCGCACCTATTGCCATATTTGTCGCAATGGCTACACCCGATCCGCCACTTGAGCCCCCCGATATTTTCGTTGTGTCATACGGATTACGACACGCATCATAAAATGGATTATCATTTGTCGCACCCCATGCGTATTCATGCATGTTTAATTTCCCTAAAAAGACAGCACCTGCTTCTCTCAATTTTTTCACGACTGTCGCATCTTCTGTCGGAATGAAATGTTGATGAATTTTCGAGCCCATCGTCGTCGTTTCATTCGCGAAGTAAATATTATCTTTAATCCCGATTGGAATACCGTGTAAAGGACCACGATACTTTCCTTCTGAAATTTCACGCTCCGCTTCTTTCGCTAAATGAATCGCGCGATCTTTTTGAATATCGATGTAGGCATTATGCTGTTGTTCTTTTTCTTCAATTTGTTGAAAAACATCTTCCACTAATTCCACTGGCGATATTTTTTGCGTACGAATTTGTTCGGCGAGAACGTATAAAGATTGTTCACTTAATCTCATCGCACTCACCTCCTGGCTCATACGTTAACGCAATATCCGCTTCATTTAATGTAACGTGTTGAAAATTGTTTTTTAATGCTTCAATGACTTCCCACTGACGATGCAATTGCTCCCATTCTGCGTCTGTGACACGCACTCCTCTTGTTTCTAACATTTCTCTCATTAGTTTTCCCCCTTATTTTTGTAAACGCTTTCTAACTCAATATAAGGGGCGTTTTTCATTATGTCAAACATAATATTATTCTCTTAACATTCAATTATGCTCATTTAACTAATTATTTCGTCCTCTAACAACAAAAACCATGCTCCCTTATTAGAGAACATGGTTATATATTAATTAATCGAATGTTTTTAAAGGTGTAACGCTTTTTGTGAATGCGCTACCTGCGTTTAATGCGCTCGCGATGAATACTGTTTCTGCTAATTCTTCTTTCGTTGCGCCTGCTTTTTTCGCGTTTTTCACGTGGGAGTCGATGCAATATGGGCATCCTGTAATTAATGCTACTGCTGTTGAGATCAATTCTTTTTCTTTCACGTCAAGCTCGCCTTTCGCTGTCGCTTTCATCGTGAAGTTGAAAAATGCACCGAAGTCGTCCGGCGCTAATTCTTTTAAGCCTGGTACGTGTGATAAATATGATTTTTTGAATAACTCATCGTCTTCTGCATCGTTGAATGATTGGAATGCGTTCGCTGCGTGAGCAAAAGCTGCGCCTGCTTTTCCGGCTGTTGCGATCATGAGTGCTTCTGCCACTTCAGCTTCTGTCGCGCCAGCACGTTTAGCGCTTTTACTATGCACGTCTAAGCAGTAGTCACAGCCTGTCGTTGCGGCACAAGCGATTGCCATTAATTCCTTCGTTTTATGTGAGAGTGCACCGTCTTTAAATGCAACCGCGTTCCATCCTTGGAATGCTTCCGCTGTCGCCGGCGTTAATTTACCGAATTTACCTAATTGTTTCATCGTTTCCATGAATAATTCCTCCTTCAAATTGTCACTTCAAAGTAACTTCACTTACAAATATACTATAGGGGGTATATTTTGTCTACTGTTTTGCTTCCGTTATTATTTTCACGATAAAAAATAGCCTATATCATAGGGAGGCAAGAATTTTAGAAACTCCTCCCCTCGATGAAATAGGCTAATCTTTCTATTATTTTTCCCAAATGATAATCGTTTCAGCGCTCACTTGTTTTTGTGATTCGCCTTTCGCTTCACCATTGTAGTGAATTTCGATGTAATCTTCTGTACGAATACTTTCATACACGCTTAAATCGATATTGTGCGTCTGTACTTTAATGACGTCACCTTGTTCAAACTCGTATCCCGTCACCGCTTCTTCTACTTCTACTTGCAAGTCACGGTCATTAATTTCTAACACTTCCCCGTAAATTAACCCTTCCGGCGCTTTCGAACGTCCGTCCTCGATTTCCGCAAGTGGATCGGATTGACAAGCTGTTAACACAACTAAAAAAAGAACCGCTCCGAGCGTCACCATCCATCTCTTCACATATGCCACCACACTTTCTTTTCACTTCTTTTTCTATTTTACTTGCTTTACATGAAAACTTCATGTAAATTAGTCAATCTATGCAAAATGATTAAAGGAGTGGGTGTCTTTGATTTGTGACTTTTGTCAAGAGGAATTAGAGAACAGAGAACCTTGTCGAGCGGCGATGACCGATCCATCGATTATCATTTGTTACAATTGTGCACGGATTACGTATACGACTTTACATAGTTGAATTTATCCGGATAGTGTTCCGGATGATGATGAAGATGAAGACGAAGAAGATTTTGATTTTAATGCAGCCCTTCATTAAATAGTAAATAGCCGAAAGAGAGTACAGGAGTGAATATTCCGCGTGCTCTCTTTTTTATAGTCGTGCTTTGTTCAGATATGTGCTATACTTCAAAATGTTTCTCGATAGAGAGACGTTTAGAGGTTCGCGAAATCCCTCTCTAAAAAACTAAGGAGATGAACGATTATGAAATTACATGAAGAAAAAGCGGTCGTCGTATTTAGCGGCGGTCAAGACAGTACGACATGTCTCTTTTGGGCATTGGAACACTTTGAAGAAGTGTATACGATTAGCTTCGACTACGGGCAACGTCACAAAGCCGAATTACAACATGCCGAAGCGATCGCAAAAGAAAGAGGCGTTCCTTTTTACGTCATGCCGATGCAAGTCATCAACGAGTTGTCCCCGAACGCTTTAACAAAAGCGAACATTCCGATTGCTGAACGAGAAGACGGATTGCCGAACACTTTCGTCCCAGGACGCAATCATTTATTTTTCTCATTCGCTGCCGTCTATGCGTACTCTGTCGGGGCACGCCACATCATTACAGGTGTGAGCGAAACCGACTTTAGCGGATATCCCGACTGTCGTGACGATTTTGTGAAAGCGTTAAATGTCACCGTCAATTTAGCGATGGATGCGAATTTCGTTTTCCATACGCCGTTAATGTGGTTAGACAAAGCGGGCGTTTGGCGCTTAAGCGATGAACTCGGCGCACTCGATTACGTCCGAGAACGCACGCTCACTTGTTATGAAGGCATTCCAGCAGACGGATGTGGCACATGCCCTTCTTGTGTATTGCGTCAAGAAGGATTGGAACAATATTTACGCGAAAAGGAGGCAGAAGCATGATTCAACAAATTTACCCTTCTGTCGCCCACGACTTTCGCTATGAACTAAATAAAGATATGCATTTTGCTGCAGCGCATTTCATTCCACATGAAGCGGCGGGCGTTTGTGCAAATATGCACGGGCATACGTATTTCGTCAATGTGACAATCGCAGGCGATGAACTGGATGAAGTCGGCTTTTTGATCGACTTTAAAGAATTAAAACGAGCGATTCATGGCGCCTTCGATCATATGGTAATGAACGATCACCCTGCCTTTACGAACGTATATCCGACGACAGAACGTGTCGCAGCATACATTTGGCAAGCGGTGCAGCAAAAATTAGATGATAAATCGAACGGTGCGCGTTGCCTCCAAGTGTTCGTGCGTGAAACACCGACGAGTTACATTTGTTATCGTCCGAAAGCGAGTGATTTCCGTGGCTAAAATTCCTGTACTCGAAATATTCGGACCGACGATTCAAGGAGAAGGGATGGTCATCGGTCAAAAGACGATGTTCGTCCGCACGTCCGGTTGCGATTATTCTTGCGCTTGGTGCGATTCAGCCTTCACTTGGGACGGCTCTCAAAAGCCAACACTCCTCGCGCCGGAAGCAATCATTGAAGAGCTCGACCATCTCGGACTATCCCGCACAGGACATGTTACGCTATCCGGCGGAAATCCACTGCTCCATAAAGCGCTCGGAGAACTTGTTTCATTATTGAAAGAACGCGATATTTCACTCGCAGTGGAAACACAAGCGACGTTTTGGCAAGATTGGCTCCTTGAAATCGACGACATTACATTGTCACCGAAGCCACCGAGTTCTGGGATGACGACAGACCTCGACAAACTCGACGCCTTTATCGACAAGCTCGGTTCTGCGAATTACAGCTTGAAAATTGTCATTTTTGACGAAGCGGACTATGCGTTTGCGAAACAATTGTACGTGCGTTATCCGAACGTCCCTTTCTATATTCAACCTGGCAATGCCGAGACGGAACAATCCGATGAGCGAGCAGCTTCTGCTTACTTACTCGAGCGCTACGAATGGCTCATCGAACGCGCGACGAATTGTGACACGATGATTCATGCGCGCGTCCTCCCTCAACTTCACGCCCTCGTCTGGGGAAATCGCCAAGGGGTGTAAATGCAAAAAAACGAGAGACATGACGTCTTCTCGTTTTTTTATTTCCATAAGTTTTTCGTAATCTTTCGAGCTAATTTATTCGCTCCTCCGTGAGATGCTTTGTACGTCTGTTTATTCATCAAGCGCTTCGCAATTCTTTTCGGATCTCCCGATGCTAATGTTTTCACATCGTTGACCATCGTCGCAGCCTTCCCAATTTTGCGCGACAATTTGTACAATTGTTTTTCCATCGCGATTCCCCCCTAGAATTTTTCCATTATTTTAACATTTAACATGAAAAAAGTCACTCTTTATAAAAATAGGGCAACGGCACAGTATACGAGTAAAAGAGCCATAATATTGTTAAAAAGACGCTCTTCTCGCTCAATCCACGTTTGGAATAAGCCCCCAAGCATACTCCAGCTAAATGAACTTAAAAATCCGATTCCACCGAGTAAACAAGCGAATAAAAATAAAGAAAGTGGTGAGGAGTAATACGGGATGACGAACGAAGACATGACGGTAATTGCATAGAAAATCGCTTTCGGGTTCACAAACTGCATGACGACTCCCGTGAAAAAGCGATTGTTCGCTTCGATTTGTTCGGTATTTTGTTCGTTTCCTGTACTTTTCCACACTTGATACGCTAAATAGAGTAAATAAATCGCTCCGACAATTTTCATTCCCCACTCTATTTTCGGAACCCATGTCGCAAGCAATACCCCAAATACACTGCTTGCGACGATTAAACTAAAAAATCCGACCGACACACCGACGCAAAAGCGCAATGTGCGACGGACAGACGTTTGACTCGCAAACGTCATCGCCATAATATTGTTCGGTCCTGGTGTGAAACTCGACACGACCGCGTAAATGAAAAATGGCATCCACGGCATGATGCTCTCCCCTTTAATTTAATTTCGTCAAACGTTGAACCGCTTCTCGTAATTTCTCTGCAGGCTGAACGAGCGCAATGCGGACATACCCTTCGCCTTCTGAACCGAATGAACTTCCAGGCACCATGACGACACCGACTTTTTCAATCGCTTGAATCGCAAACGTTTCATCGTCGAGTTCAAACGGATACTTCGCCCAAACGAACATGCCCCCTTCTGAATCCGCGACGTCCCATCCTAATTGTTCGAGCCCTTCTTTTAAAACATGGTGACGTTCTTTAAACACTTCACGGAGTGGCACCGTAATTTCTTCCGCTCGGTCTAATGCAGAAACAGCCGCTTCTTGAATCGGTTCGAATACCCCGTAGTCTAAATTCGATTTCAATTCTTTTAAAATGCGGATCGCATCCCGATTTCCGACGAAGTAAGCGATGCGTGCCCCAGCTAAGCTAAAACTTTTCGATAATGAATTCGTCTCCAATCCGACTTCTTTCGCCCCTTCTGTCGCTAAAAAGCTCGGGAATGGCTCATCCGTATAATAAAATTCCGAATACGCCGCATCGTGCAAAATTAAAATATGATATTTTTTCGCAAAAGCGACCGCCGCTTCAAAAAATTGCTTCGTCGGAGTTGCTGGGACTGGATTTCCTGGCAAATTTAAAATCATTAATTTCGCACATTTCGCAATCTCTTCTGGAATCTCCTCAAACTGCGGTAAAAATTGATGTTCTTTCAATAATGGCATGTAATACGGTTCCGCTCCTGCTAAACGAATGCCCGCATCATATGCGACATAGGCTGGATTCGTCGTCAACACGACATCCCCCTCATCACAAAAAGCGAGTGGTAAATGAACGAGTCCTTCTTGAGAACCCATCGTCTGCAAAATTTCCGTCTCAGGATCTAACTCGACACCGTCCCGTCTTTTATAGTAACGCGCGACCGCTTCATTAAATCGCGCCGTCCCTGCCATCGTATAGCCGTAACGACTCGGGTCGGCACTCGTCTTCGAAAGACGTTCACGCACGAACGAAGCAGGTGGCAAATCAGGACTCCCTAAACTTAAATCGATGACCGATCCCCCATTCGCTGTTCGTTTTGCCATCACTTCGCGCAATCGCACGAAAATAGACGGTTCAAAAATAGACATTCGTTTCGCTTGTTGAATTTTCAATGTAACGTCCTCCTTCAAAATAACATACGAATAGTATACTATATTCTGAATACTCTAGATACTTATTTTCAAAAAACGTTTCATTCCCTTTCATAAGAGGTACAAATGCAACAATCATCATCCCTTCACATACTATTTTTACACTTAGATTACTTGAAAGGAGAATGTGCTATGACAACGATGACTTTTTTACAATTGAATGATGTCCACGGATATTTACACGAACATCCTGAATGGTTTTTACAAGACGGAAAAGAAACATTTCGACAAGTTGGAGGATATGCGAGGCTCAAGACGATGATCGACCGCATTCGAGCGGAAGAAGAACATGTCTTGTTATTCGATAATGGAGATACGTTTCACGGAACGTATCCTGTCGTCAAAACGAAAGGTGAATCGCTCATCCCGATTTTGAACGAACTCGGATTTGATGCGATGACGGGTCATTGGGATTTCGCCTACGGACCCGAACATTTACAACAGCTCGTTCAACAACTACACTATCCATTTTTAGCGAACAATTGCTTTCAGAAAGAGACGGACGAACTGCTTTTCCCTCCTTCTATGCTCCTTCCCGTCGGTGACACGATGATCGGAATCATCGGCATCGCATCGCCCATCATCGACAAAACGATGCCTGCTTCTTTTTCGGAAGGCGTTTATTTTACGAACGGGGATGAGCGTCTACAAGAAGAAATAGATCATTTAAAAGAACGCGGAGCAGAACTGATTGTCATTTTATCTCATCTCGGCTTTCCGCAAGAGACGAAGCTTGCCGAATCATTCGATGACATCGACATCATATTAAGCGGACATACGCATAACCGATTAACGGAGCCCGCTACTGTGAACGATACACTGCTCATCCAATCCGGTTGCCACGGTTCGTTTCTTGGAAAATTAACGGTGACGGTCGAACGAGGTAAGATCGTTCATTATACACATGACCTGCTCGAAGCTGAAGCGAGCATTCCAGAACATGCCGAAACGAAAGCGCTTGTAGACGAAGCGATGGCGCCTTTTGAACAATCATTACAACAAGTGATCGGAACGACAGAACTGCCATTACATTGTCTTTTTCTACTTTTATTTAAGCAACGTCTTCTCGATTTCATCATTAATTGCACGAACAAACAGTTCTAGGCGGTGGCCGAAGTAAAGTTGTAGGAAGACGTTTTGTTCCCATTGTTGTTTCAGCCACTGTACTTCTTCACGGCGGGATAGTTCGTGAGTCATAATGTGCTCGACGTAGCGTTCGATACTCGTTTCTTCCCGCTGTTCGAAAGCGTAGAAATTCGGAATTTGTTCCGTCATCGCATAATGTTGGATGAGCGCCCGAATGTCGCGTGTTTCGTATGCCGGGATGTAAGAAGCTTCTTGGAAATATAAACGTTCTGCTTCTCGCGTTAAAGCGGTAAGTCGTTCGTCGCTTAACCGCTCATCTCGCAAGTCTCTAGCGACGAGCTCAGGCAATCCTTGCATCAGTTTCGCATAACTTTCGGCTGTGCTTTCAAAAATGATAATTTCTCTATGTTCTGTAACCTCTCCCTCTTCTGTCGGAATGAGCAATTCAAATAAGTACAATCCGAGAGGAATCGACTTTTGAAAAGGAATTTCTTTCAGCCAGCCGTCGCGATCGGTTGAAAGTTGTTCGACATAGGCACGGATCATTTTCGTCGAAAGTAATTCAGTGACGAGTCGTTCTTGACGCGTGTCTCGCCCATTTTGAACATCTTCACCTACGAGTAAATGACGCGGGTTTTCCCAAGCGATCGTATTGGACCAATCGTCGATGAAGCTGACGATATACGCATGACGCGTTCCCCCTGCCCGCTCTCCACGCAAAGCGCGTCCGAGCATTTGTGTCATCAATATTTTACTCGTCGTCGGTCGTGTTAAAAAGACCGTTTGGACATTCGGTAAATCTGTCCCCTCCGTCAACATATTCACATTGATTAACACGGGAAATTCTCCGCGCTTAAATGCTGCGATATGTCGGCGCCTTGCTTCTTGAGACGTGTCGATACGCAATGTGTCGTCTGTGACGCTCGAAATGATTGCCTCAGCATGAATCCCTGATAAGCGGAACGTTTCCCGAAGTGCAATCGCATGAACCCGGTTCATCGCAAAGACGAGCGTCTGGCCGTACTCCGCTTCATGTTCCTTATAATGTTGAGTGATCAGTTCATTTCGTTGGTGATTGTCCGTTAATTGACGCGATACGTGTTGCGGTAGTTTATCCAACGCTTGAATTTGGTGGATGTCTCGTTCTTTCCAATCCGTCTCGACGATGTAATTCGTTTCTACATCGATGAGGTGAGGCTCGGCTAAAATTCCTTTTGTAATGAGCTGGGTTAAGTCGATTTTATAGACGATATCATCGTGAAAAATAGCACGCATCGACCCGACTTCTTCCTCCACCGTACGAAAAGGAGTTGCCGTTAGTCCGAGCAAAGTCACCGATACGACAGCTTCTAAACTTTCCAACAGTTCACGATACGTTCTCGCTGGCGCATGATGCGCTTCATCAATGATGACGAATAACTCTTCATCATTAGCGAGCCACTGTTGCAAAACCGCTTCTTGCCGATACAAACTATCTTTACTCGCAATGATGACATCGTCCGTCATTTCAATCGCTCGCGCGCGTTCATGGACGCCGGATATGACACGACAATGATAGTTCTCGCGCTCTGGGATTAGCTCTTCGTAGGAGACATTCAAAAAGGCGTGATGCGCTTGGTCAAGCAACTCATGACGATGAGCGAGCCACAGCACTTTTTTCCCTTCTGCGATGCTCCGCTTCGCAAGAAAACGTGCCGCGGTCGCCGTCTTTCCTCCACCTGTCGGCAAGACGAGCAAGCTTGAAAAATGACGTTTTCGTTCATATAAGCGGTCTAAATGACGGAGAGCCTCTTCTTGATGAGGGTACGGTCGCTGTGGGGTAAATCTACTTTGCACAGTAACTTTTGTTGTAGCCTTCGTTTCTGATAGATGCATCTGTTCTTCTTTCTCTACTTGAAAATGAATCGCTTTTTCAAGGGAGACGGTGGCGATCGTTTCGCCTGGATTGACGTAATGTAGCCCATATACTTCCATCATTTCATGCCACCGTGTCACGAACGCTTCCGTACGACGTTTCGTTTTACATTGGCGCAAAATCGTCCTCACCTTCACTTGCGTTTGGCCGTTTTGATTTTGCTCCGCTCTCTCTTTTAATTTTTCTACATATTGTCGCATACCCGCCGCTCCTTTTCTTTACTGCCCCAATTATCTCAAAACCTTCTTTTTTGTAAAGTAGTTCTCTTTTGAAAATAAAAAAGAGCAGATCGTTTCTGCTCTTTCAAACTATCCTTTCGAGTCGGCGCTTTTCTTTTTAGTTTAATCTACTCCCCCTAAACAGAGGGAGACACGTGTCTAAATAAAACCGTTGCACGAGTTCGTCATTTCAATCCACTCCCTCTAAGCAGAGGGAGACGGAGTTTACACATTAGAGTTTAACGCATCACCTATTTCAATCCACTCCCTCTAAGCAGAGGGAGACTCAAGGCCAGGATGGTTGCGATTAACAGATCGCCCATTTCAATCCACTCCCTCTAAGCAGAGGGAGACGTTATGTCTGCAAAGGCGATGTCGATGTACATTTATTTCAATCCACTCCCTCTAAGCAGAGGGAGACGTTTTGTGTAGCTAGATGACTCGCAACACGATAAATTTCAATCCACTCCCTCTAAGCAGAGGGAGACACTACGTTGTGACCTTGACCGTACAGCACACTTACTATTTCAATCCACTCCCTCTAAGCAGAGGGAGACGCCTTGTTGGGTATTGCAATCATATTTAGGATGGATTTCAATCCACTCCCTCTAAGCAGAGGGAGACCTAACGCTTCGCAAAGCTGTTTTTGGGTATGCTATTTCAATCCACTCCCTCTAAGCAGAGGGAGACTTTCCATCCTTTATCGACTTCAACTTTCCCTTTGACATTTCAATCCACTCCCTCTAAGCAGAGGGAGACGGTCGCTATTAGTGTTCGTCGGCTCTTTAGCATCATTTCAATCCACTCCCTCTAAGCAGAGGGAGACAACTCTTAAATTGTTCACCATAATGTTTTAAGAAATTTCAATCCACTCCCTCTAAGCAGAGGGAGACTGGCGTTACAGACTGCGCTAAAATCAGCTCTAATATTTCAATCCACTCCCTCTAAGCAGAGGGAGACAAAGAGTTTGCACCAAACGAAATCATTAAAGAGCTAATTTCAATCCACTCCCTCTAAGCAGAGGGAGACGAAAATAATCGATGACACAAAAGCAAAGTATAAGGAGATTTCAATCCACTCCCTCTAAGCAGAGGGAGACGTCGTTCCAAATCGCGCGCCAAAAATCACAATCACAATTTCAATCCACTCCCTCTAAGCAGAGGGAGACTCCCATGACCAATAAAGTAAAGCCGTCTCGGTTCATATTTCAATCCACTCCCTCTAAGCAGAGGGAGACTGTAGAGGTAGAGTTGAGGAAAGCGGAGGAATCAATTTCAATCCACTCCCTCTAAGCAGAGGGAGACTGTAAGCTAACTCTTGCCCGTCAACGATTGCAATTTCAATCCACTCCCTCTAAGCAGAGGGAGACTGCGAGGGGTTGTTGTTTTTCCCCTCTATTACTACATATTGTGCCTCATTTCCCTTTTTCTTGCAAGCAATCGCTTATATTTCACTAAAACTTCATAAAGTACGCTATTTTCTTTGCGAAGGTCCTGGGGTTTTCATGGGCACTTCGGGTTCGCGGGGTGATTGCTCTTTCGAACGGTCCTTCATTCAATCTTCGGATTCATCATTTTTCTTTTTGAACACCGTGTCGAAGATCGATTGTATTTGGTCAGGGGACATGAAGTTGTTGAAGAAGTCGACGACGGATAAGTTCGCTTCTTCTTTTTCTTTCACTTTAAATTGATAGCAAATTTCGTTCACCGTGTAGCCGAGCGCATACGTTAACGACGTGGCGACCGTCGCGTTCATCGCACCTCCGACGATGCTGCCCGCTCCTGGTACGAGTTTCGCCGCTTGAGCGGCTGCGGAGCGCCCTAAGTTCGCCATGATTGTGCCACCAATTAATCCTTGCAACGCTTGCATAAATTCATGTTGCGATCCTTTTAAATCGTACATGCGAATGAGATCGGCTACCATTTTCGTCTGATTTGCAATTAAAAGCGGCGCATCCGCGAACGGAATCGGAGTGAGCGCGACGGTGCCACTAATGGCTGATGCTTTGCCGACGAGGTTGATGCCTTCTTTTCGTTTCAACTTCATATGATGGCGTTGTTTCATCGCAAAGCTTTGACGTTGTCCTGCTTCTAGTTGTGTCCCCGACCATTCGATTAACGCTTGTAAGTCTAATTTGTCGATTAAAGCAGGCACTTGCGACACCGCAAAGACAGGGACATCGAGTTTTGCGAGTTCCGCTTTCATCGCTTCCAAACCGTCCAAATCCGTCTGGTCCGCTTTCGTTAATACGGCACATACCGGCCACTGTTCTCGCTTGCACTGTTCGATAAATTGAATGTCGTAATCGAGCACGCGCCGGCTCGCAGCGGATACGCAATGCCACATTAAATGAAGTTTTTCCGTTGCCATCATATTTGCGATTTCTCGTTCATACAACGCATGTGTCGCGTCCGTTAGTTCGTATCCTTTCGTATCGTAAATGACGATCGGATAGTCTTCTTTCGTATATTTTTCAGTTTGTTGGGTGACGGGTGTACCGACGCCAGTTTGCGCTAAGTCTTCATCGAATACGAGGTTGACGAGCGTACTTTTTCCCGCTCCTGTCGCCCCACTTACTAAAATGTGGACATCTTCCCCTTCGTATTTTTTCTCTAATTGTTCTTGAACGCCGACAAATAATTGTGCGACGACTTGATCTTTCATTTTCATCCTTGTGCTCCTCTCGTTTTTTCTTCCAACACGTCAATATTTCGTTCGATTAATGAGCGAATGGATGGCATCGCTTCACGTATCAGTTCATCCGCTTGTTCTTCGTAACGTTCGGCTAGTTTTTTCTTCGTTTGCCAAAGTTTGCTGATTCCTTTTGCCGTGTAGTATGGAATCGATAGTAACGGAAGTAAGACGATCGCGATGCCTTTCATCACTTTTTGGACCGTTTCGACGATTTGCATCGTCCATTCTTTCACTTCTTCCCAAAACGCTTCCATATCGGTAATCGCTACACTTGAATCCCCGAACAAAACATTTAATTGATTGTTGTACAGTTGATAAACAGCGCCTAACTCTTCTTGAATGACGCGCGAAGTGATCGTTTCGTAAAAGTGCTCTAACGAATACGTCGCTATTTTTTCCGCTTCTTTTCGTGAGTCCGCTTGTAACATCGCTTGCTTCACGAGTTCGACGCGCTCTTTCATCACATATTTAATCCGAATCGGCAACTGATGGCGCAATGATTGAAAATAGTTTTGGCGAATTGTCGCAAGCAGTTGTTCTTTTCCGAAATAATGCAATGTTTCCCCTGTGAGTAATGTCATTTCAACGCTGTTGACACGAACGATTGTCACTTGTTCAGACACTTGTCGTTTAATTGTTTGTTCTAGCTTAGCGAGTTGTACTTCTTCTACTCCGCCACTTTTCGTTAACGCGACGACAACTTCAATGCCCGCTTCACGCAGACGATTTAACACGTCCACTTCAAACGGCTCGATACGAGCGCCTTGTGCGTCGATACAGTAAAGCGCGATATGAATCCATTCTTCGACACGTTGCTCTGCGCCGTGTTCACGTAAAAAGTGAGCGAACTGTTGAAACCATACGTCACTTTTACCCGCTTCCATTCCCCATGAATCAATGAGCGTAATCGGCACTCCTTGCAATACTTTCTGCTCTTTAAAAAAGCCTTCCGCCGTTACCGGACGGCCTACGCCTGTTTCGCGGACATTTTCTTCAAATAAATAATTTAATAACGAGCTTTTGCCGACACCACTTTTTCCTAAAATTAAAATGTTTACCGTTTCCATCCGTTCGTCACCTCATGTTCTTTACGTCTCGTCGATTCGTGAAGTTTCATCTTCTCTTTTCATTCTACCCGATTTTTGCCAATCGATGTATTTCCACTCTTTTTTTCATTTTTTTGCTATACTGAAAGAAAAGGGGGAATTGCATGGAACATGCGCATAGTCATGATCATCACGACCATTTTCATGACACGCGAAATATGAATCGAAAAGCTTTAATTTTCACTTTACTTTTAACATCTACCATTATGATTGTTGAATTTGTAGGAGGACTTTGGACGAATAGTTTAGCGCTCTTGTCGGACGCTGGGCATATGTTGAGCGACGCGAGTTCGTTAGCGCTCAGTCTCATTGCGATTTCTTTCGCGATGCGCCCACCTTCTCCGAATAAAACATTCGGCTATTACCGTTTTGAAATGATGGCCGCTCTTTTTAACGGTGTGACGCTGTTCGTCATCGCTGGATTTATCATTTATGAAGCGATCGGCCGTTTCGCTGCACCGCCGAATGTCGCGAGTGGTACGATGATTTTCATTGCGACGATCGGACTCATTGCCAATCTCGGAAGTGCGACGATTTTATTGAAGAAAGGTGACGTGGAAGGGAATTTAAATATGAAGAGTGCGTATCTTCACGTACTCGGGGATTTGCTCGGCTCTGTCGGTGCGATTATCGCGGGAGTCGTCATGTACTTTTTTGAATGGTACATCGCCGATCCAATTATTTCCGTCGTCGTTGCTTTACTTATTTTAAAAAGCGCTTGGGGTGTGTTTAAAGAAAGTATGCACGTCTTAATGGAAGGTGTGCCCCGCCATATGGATTTTGATGAAGTGGAACGTGCTCTCAGTTCTTTAGATGGTGTCGTAAAAGTGCATGATTTGCACATTTGGGCGATCACATCGGGGATGGATATGTTAAGTGCGCATATCGTCGTGGAGGATGACGTCGATGAGCAAGTCGTTTTACAACGAGCGATTGACGTCTTATACGAGCAATTCAAGCTCGAACATAGTACGATTCAAATTGAAAAGAGTGAAATCGTGCACGGAAAATTAAACATTTAACACTTTGCAAAAGACGTTTCGCTAAAATACGTGCGGAACGTCTTTTTCCTCTTTTCATTCTTGTGCGACATGCGTACAATGGAAAACAGATTCATATAAGAGGAGGTTATCCATATGAAAGATCAACGTTTTCGTATCGCGAATCGCGAAGCATTGATCGGCGTTGGACTTGTCATCATTAACTTTGCGATTTGGTTCGGCTTCGCATACGGACTCGGAAGTACCGATCCTAAAAATTATACATATGTGCTCGGCTTCCCTGCTTGGTTTTTTTATAGCACGATGGCAGGTACCGTCTTTATGATTGCGCTCATTATTTTCGTCTTAAAACGTTACTTCAAAGACGTACCGTTTGACGATGAGGAGGAAAAATTATGATTCATTGGCAAGTCATCCTTCCACTCGTCCTCTTTTTAATCCTTATTTTTATGATTGGTATTTGGGCGAATACGCGATTGCGCCAAAGCGATTCTTTTTTACAAGAATACTTTTTAGGCGGTCGGGAAATGGGTGGGTTTTTACTCGCGATGACGATGATTGCAACATATGGGAGCGCTTCGAGTTTTATCGGAGGACCTGGTGTCGCCTATACGAAAGGACTCGGCTGGGTATTGCTGGCGATGGCGCAGTTACCTGCGGGCTATTTCGTCTTAATGGTGCTCGGCAAAAAGTTCGCGATTATCGCGCGCAAATTTAATACGATTACGCTCATCGACTTTTTGAAAATTCGTTATCAAAGCGATGCGATTGTGCTACTTTCTGCGCTTGCAATTATTATTTTCTTATTTTCTTCGATGACGGCACAATGGGTCGGAGGCGCTCGTTTAATCGAGTCGCTCACTGGTCTTTCATACACGACCGCATTGTTCATTTTCGCAGCGAGCGTCCTCATTTACGTCATTATCGGCGGGTTCCGCGCAGTCGCTTTAACAGATGCGGTGCAAGGATCGATCATGGTGATTGGGACGATTATTTTACTCGTCGGGACGATCATCGCAGGTGGTGGTATTGAAGCGATTATGGCTTCGCTCGTCGCTGAAAACCCTCAGCTCATTACGCCGTTCGGAGCGGAGGGAGATTTAACCCCGTTATATGTCTCCACGTTTTGGATTTTAATCGGGATTGGCGTTGTCGGGCTTCCTCAAATTGCGGTGCGTGCGATGAGTTATAAAGACTCGAAAAGTATGCACCGAGCGATCATTATCGGAACGATTGCGATTGGAACGATTATGTTCGGCATGCATTTAATCGGAGTGTTCGCACGTCCGATTTTGCCTGGCATTGAAATCGGAGACAAAGTGATGCCTCTTTTAACATTGGAAGTACTCCCTCCATTTGTTGCGGGATTCGTCCTCGCCGCTCCGATGGCTGCGACGATGTCGACCGTGAATGCTTTACTCATTCTCGTCAGCTCGACCGTCGTGAAAGACATTTATTTAAATTACGTCAAACCAGAAGCATCCGAAACGTCGATTAAACGAGTCAGCTTCTGGACGACGAGCATCATCGGGCTCGCTGTCGTTTTATTTGCGATGAATCCGCCGAGCTTAATCGTCTGGCTCAATTTATTCGCATTCGGTGGACTGGAAGCGGCATTCGTCTGGTCCGTCGTGTTCGGCCTATATTGGAAAGGGGCGAACAAGTACGGCGCGCTCGCTTCCATGGTTGTCGGGATGACGTCTTACATCGCCATTTCGATTTGGTGGCCACACGTATTCGGCATGCATTCGGTCACTTTGCCGATTTTGTTCTCGTTACTCGCCTTTCTCATCATGAGTATCGCGACACACAGGCGTGTGCAACCTTTCGTTCTTTTCGATTAACAAAATAAAACGCTTCCCCGTATTTTTTACGAGGAAGCGTTTTTTTATGAGCCGATGAGCGCTTCTCCTGCGCCTCCACCCATTAAAGCGTCCAATTCATCACGCACTTCTTGAATGCGCTCTTGAACACCTGGCATATTCGGTTCTGTCGCCGCAAGGAGCAATAATTGTTGAAGCAACTCCTGATAATAAGCGATCAGTCGCTTCTTTTCTTCCGCTGACATCGCATTCACTTGACGTGTTGCAGTCGACGGATCGACAGCATTCCCCTTCGTTGTTAAGCGCGTTTGTAACGTTTCATGAAAAGAAACTTCTGTGCGCGAGCGAGTTTGTTCTACTCGACTCTCTCCTCGTCCTAATGGCACATGTGGCATAATTTTCATATTCTCACCCCTCCGTAATATCGGATAATTTCAACGGTTGTTGAGAGGTGAGAAGACGTTCGCGAATTTCATCGATCGTTTCAATTAATTTTTGCAGAGCAGGTGTGACGTATTGAGATTTCCGATAAATGAATACCGTTGAGATTTTACTATATTGTTTCGGTAACTCGTAATAATACAAATAGCCATCTTCGATATATCGTTCCGCTACTTCATACGGAATGTAGGCGATGCCGAGCCCTGAAATAACCGAGTTAATCATCGTTTCAAGCGTTCCGAGTTCCATCGTTTTGCTCGGTACTTCCCCTTGGTCAAAAAACCATTCATTCAACTTCGCACGGTACATACACCCTTCACTGAAACGAATGATCGGTTCTTGCATAATTTCATCGAGAGAGCGGTCTTTTTTATTCGAAATGATGACAAGTTTCTCATCGAACACTTCCACTTGTTCTAATTGCGGGTCGTTGATCATATTGCTTTTCGTCACGAAAGCCCCGTCCAATTTATAATCGAGCACTTCATCACGCAGTTGTGCTGTCACCCCTGTCGATAACGTAAGGTCGACTTGTTCGTAACGTTTAATGTACGTCGCTAATATTAACGGCAATTCAATTACCGTTTCGACAGACGCGATTTTCAACTCTCCTCCGACTAAATCTTGATTCGACGCGATCATTTGCATTTTTTCGGATAGCGAAATCATTTGTTGCACGTACGGAATGAGTGCCTTTCCTTCATTCGTCAATGAAACCCCTTTCGGATGTCGGCGAAAAAGTTGTACATTTAGATCTTTTTCTAATTTTTGAATGCGGGATGTAATATTCGATTGCGCGTAGTTTAAACGATGTGCCGCTTGGTTAATACTGCCGCAGTTCGCCACTTCTTGAAATATACGTAAATCTCGAATGTTCACGTGAACTCCTCCTAGATATCTCACTTTGAGATATGTAATATCTTTAACAATCATTTTACACGATATGAAGAATATTGTTAAATAGAAAGTAAGTTGAACATATCCATTCGAGATAGGAGATAGATAAAATGCGTAACAATATTTTTGTAGGAGCACTTTTAGCGATCATTGCCAGCGCTTCTTGGGGCGCGATGTTCCCCGTTGCGAACGACGCGTTTTTACACATTGACCCGTTTTATTTCACAATTATTCGGTATTTACCTGTTGCCCTCATTTTAAGCATTTCGCTTTGGATGGTGGAAGGAAAAGAAGCTTTCAAAACAGAAGGAAATGGATTCCGGATTTGGTTTTTCGGAACGATGGGCTTCACCGTCTATAATTTGTTCATTTTCTGGGGACAAAATATGCTTGGCGATTCAGGCGTCGTCCTCGCTTCGATTATGGAATCTCTCGCACCAATTATTTCGGTATTGATCGTTTGGGGCTTATATAAACAACGCCCTCACACTTTCACGATGTTTACAGTCGTCGGCGCGTTCGTCGGTGTGTTGCTCGTCGTGACGAACGGTGACTTCTTATCATTGTTCGGACCAGGCCGTCTCATCCCGTTCATCATTTTATTAATCGCAGCGGGCGGTTGGGCATTTTATACGATCGGTGGAAGTGTGTTCCCTCGTTGGACGGTTCTCCGTTACTCGGCATTGAGCGTCTTGTACGGAACACTTACAGCGACAGTCGTTGTCATTCTTTCTAGCATCGTCGGTTGGATAGACGTCCCGACGATTGCGGAAGTGTACACGGTTCGTTATCATATGTTATTCATGATTTTCATCCCAGGTTTACTCGCTTTAATTTTCTGGAACCAAGCGGTCGTTATTTTAAAACCGATCAATGCGATTTTATTCATTAACGTCGCACCAGTAACGACAATTATCATCCGCGTCCTACAAGGATATACGGTGAGCTTCTATGAAATTGCAGGTGTACTCATCGTATCTGCGATGATCATTGCGAATAACTTATATCAGCGCTATTTATTGCAACATGAGAAAAGAAAGCACGTCTCTTTAAAAAATAAAACACAAACGGCTTCTTCTCTTCAATAAAAAAATCCCGTAACTTCGCGCCACACGAAGTTTACGGGTTTTTTACAATATGCGATAATCGCGTTCATGACGGAGTAACTGTTGTTCGATTGCGCGTGCTCCAGAAAACACTTCCTGCCCATCATCTACGACGCGATGTGTTGGAACGATGAGCCACAATCCATTATGTAATAGGGCACGTTTCACCGCCTGTACCGCTTCGGGCTTTTCAATAAAAGCGGCAACTTGTTGAATTGTTCGTGTTTCACCGTACGGAATGAGCATAATCGCTTCAAAAATATCCGCTTGAATATCGGTTAATTCGAAGGCCGAAGCGAGCTCAAATTCCATACGCTCCCCTGCAAAATAACTGAGCACTTGCTGTTCAGCTAATTGTAAAATCGCAGCGTTTTGAGAAATTTGCTTCACTCTCGGCATGTCAATCGGGGCGAGCCACGTAATTTTACGCTCTAACGTTTGGACGACCCATGGACCAATCGGGGTTTCTATTATTTTTTCATACATCATCGTTCTCTCCTTTCCTTTACTATCGTATCATTTGGCATTTTTTGAAGAACAATTTCATATTTGTATTTACTTTCCTACTCTTTTCGTGCATGATAAAAGGACTATATAACTGGGGGGATTTTCTAATGAGGAAACTCTTTTTATTCGCACTCATTTTATTATTAACAGCCTGTCAATCATCGACGTATAAATCGATGATTGAAACAGGCGAAGAACAGTTTGCAGCAGGTGAATATCGTGTCGCTCTAACGATGTTTGAAAAAGCACTGTCTGAAAAAAATACTGACGAAGTGAAGGAATGGATGAACTGGACGAAAGCGATGCTTGAAGGGCAACAGTTAATCGAAGAAGAACGTTGGGAAGAAGCACAACTTTTCTTTGAAGAACTTCAAAAACGACCAGCTACCGTACTCAATCCGACCATTCATCAAAATATCGGAAAAAAAGAGCGTCAACAAATTGCACAAGCATTAGAAGAACCTGACCTCGTCGCAGAAGCGCTCGCGATTGAAGACGATGGGAAACGATTCGAGCAAATCGAACATTTATTAACGAATGAAGCGACGAACTTAAAAGCAGAACAGCTCGATTCATTAAAACGTGAACAACAAGCAATTTTAGATGAAGCACAACGTATGGCAGACGAAAAAACGAAAGAGACCGCGAACCAAAGACAAGCGACAATTGATCATATGGAAACGCAAGTGAACGGTCAAGCTTATATCGATAAAGTAGTCGGTACTATTATTCAAGCATTTGAAGATGGGTCTCCTACTTTACAGCCGTATATGAATACGTTGTCTCATTATTTAATGAACCCTGTGCTCAGTGATTACGCAAAATATTACGCGAACGGCCAAATTTGTTATGGGTGCGACATGGAAATTATTCCAGGCCAATATGATCCTTTAAAATTTATGCGCTACGGTGATGTTTCGCCTGCAGGAGATTATGTTTATGTCGAGTATTCAACGTAT
Organism: Savagea faecisuis; assembly: GCF_042675605.1. Classification (NCBI taxonomy): domain Bacteria; kingdom Bacillati; phylum Bacillota; class Bacilli; order Caryophanales; family Caryophanaceae; genus Savagea; species Savagea faecisuis. The sequence continues at coordinate 39,342 of NZ_JBHTJF010000023.1, read as the reverse complement.
AGCGATTGGCATGGATATTCCGAGTACCGCTTCCGTTATCAGTTAGACGGAAAACGCTGGAAAATCGCTGACATTAGAGGAATTAACTAAATGAAAACGCATGACACTGCCAAACGAGACAAATGTCATGCGTTTTTTAATCATATAACCACTGTTCCAACCGTTCTATTAGTTCATCAGTTCCGACAGCTAGAGCCCCTTCTTGTTCAGGATGTGGATGATACTTCAAAAATGTTCCGTCACCTGTTTCTAGTGTATACGGTTCTTCTGTTTCTCCTGGATAGACGCAAATCACATCACGAACCGCATGATGCGTAAATTTCGTCTTGCCTTCTGCTTTTCTCACATGTTTAATCATCCAGTATTCACACATTTGACGCATCGGATCGGTCTTTCCTGTCTCGACATATAAATTGTTTAACGGACGATATTTCACTTCAATGATGAAGGATGAACGATAAGTCCATTCACCTTCGCGCATTCGTTCTTCATCCAGTCGAATATCAGGCTTACGATGCGTCCCTCCGCTAAAGAAATGACTGCTTTCACGCAAAGCATCTTTCTCATCGTCCGCAATCATTTCATCATACGTTACGACAACACGGCGGTCGCCTTTCGTCAAGACCACTTTCGCTCCTTCTTGTAAACCTTCAGCCATCACATACTGCGCTAACTGTTCTTCCAAAGATTGCTCTAATATAAAATCTAACTGTTGAAGAAGAGCAATCGTATGGAAATACATATAATACTCATATAACAGAGCAGTCGGCTTCACGACGGCTTGATACCCTCTTCTTCTTTGCTTTGTCGCAGAAGGACGCTGCATAAGTAATTGATGAAACTGTTGGTAAGCTGCTTCTCGATGCAAGCGAATCGTCCTCGGAATCGCTTCGTCAACGAGACGCCAAAAAGGAGAATGAAGCAGTTGTTGCAAACGATGTAAGGAGCGTGTCACGTCCATTAAATAACGAGAGAAAAGCTCGCTTTCCTCTTCCCATTGCTGTTGTTCAATGCGATTCGTTTCGTACGTTTTGTCAGAACGAATAATTTCTTTTGCTGATACACGTTCATTGCGAGTGAGTCGACGTTTACGTTCTTTTAATTGACTCACTTTCATTTCAATCCTTTCACTTTGCGCTTCGCGACGATGAACTTCGACGACTAACATATCGTGCACCGCTTGCAATTGAGCGAACAATTGGCGCAACTGATATTTCACGTAGCGATTCGCTTCATCATTCGGATTAATCTTAAACTTACGGTTATAGTAGCGTGATTGCGGGGCAAGTTTCCCTTTCGGTGATTGCGTATAACGCGCACTGCGCGCATCTTGCTTTTTCGGTTGTTGTTCGAGCACGTAGTATCGAGTAAGCCTCTGTTCACTCACACGTTCGATTTGGTAAATGACTTGAAAAAGAGCGTGCTGATTTTGTTCAAACCATTGGAAAAATGACCAATTTGTATGTTCTCCATTTGGTTTTTCAGCTGTGCGTCGACCTATTTTCCGAAAATGTGCATCCGTCACGAGTCCTTCGATAGAAGACTCAATACATTGATTCATTTGTTCATATTGCTTTAAATTAAGCGTTTTCGGCCGCACTCGAAATGTCCCATACCAACGTTTCTCTCCGTCTGATATTTCAAATGAGTATGAACCGCAACGCCACGGATATCGTTCATTGCGTGTCGCTCCGAATAAAACTTCCTCTTCCCCTTGTTCCATCTGGAAGCGTCGCAAACCCTCTTCCTTTCCTTTTCCGAGCATCCCCCACGTAATATGAAGAGGTTGCGCACTGCTTGTTAATTGAAGCGTAATCATTACGAGCTCTTCTACTTCATACGTATGTTGCCGATCTTCCCATCTCGTTTCACTCAACGTCGTGATCGGAATTTTGCGCTGTCCTTTTCCTTCGAGAATGTTTAACTCAAAAGGGAGTGCACTATTTTGCATAGCCATACAACATCAACTCTTTCGCTTTACTTTGAAGCTCCGCTATCGTTTTTTCAAAAGTTGATATATTTTGAGCTTGTTCTGTTTCGAATAATTCAGTTAATAGCCCAGAATAGTAGTCGTCTCCTTCCACATATCCGACGAGTGGTTCGACATAGGACGCTAAACCATTCACTTTCGGTAAAATACGTTGACTCACTTGCAAATCAAAAGCGCGGGCACGAGAAAGAATCGGCTCATCTTCCACAATCGGAATATTCGCTAAAAATTGTGCCATTCCTAACACCGTTCGGAACGAGATTCCACGATTTTCATCTTGTTCGCTCATGAGCTCGTGCATTAAGTCTAATAGTTGGACTTCATCTTCCAACAATAAAGTTAATGGATGTTGTACTTGCGTTCTCCAATCATTTCGATAGCGAGATGTCGTTACTTCCATCGCAGTAAACGTTGGATAATTCGCTACTTGTTCCGCCAATAAAAAGGCTTCTTGGAATGAAAGTTTTTGAGGGACGATCATATTCGTTCGGTCTAATAGACGATCCGAAAATTCTTTCGTCGTCTCATCAAAGTTTACCGTTCCGACAAAAATAACATTCGAACCGATATGAATACGGGATGGATGTGTCGCACATGGTTGATCTTCCATCGGCTGATACAATGTTAAATAACGATTGTCTTCTTCGATTTCTAATAGCGAAATAAACGGACTAAACCAGTGCTCCACTTGAGATAAGTTCATCTCGTCAAAAATGACTAAGTGAAGCTCTTCGGAATGACGCTCTGCTCGCATGAGTAAGCGGACGAGTCCTGTCTCACTTTCATAATATTGCCCTGTCGTCGGATTGAAATATCCGAGCACATCACTCGGCTCGTGATACGAAGGTGAAATCGGGACGAGTAATAATCGCTCATCATACGTTAAATTCAAAGTCTCCCCGTACAGTTTCGCCATTTGTGATTTTCCCGTTCCTGACATCCCACCGAGTACCGTCAGTAAATTCGTCTTCGCGCTAATATGGAATGACAAAAGATCTTCTTCTGTCCAATACAAGCCTCGATTTGTCGCATTCTTTTGCAACTGTTGAATAAATGCTAACTCATCTTCTTTCGCTGCGGCACTGACGATATGAACTGGACGTTGCGGCACTGTTTTTTCAACAGCTACACTCTTAGGAGACGAACTGAATTCGACAACATTTGACGATGATGTTCGCTGTTGACGTAAATTTTTCTTGTTCTTTTCAAATTGTTCCACGAGTTGCTCGTAATTAGACTGCGGAATAAAATAAAGCGCTTGATTAATGCGTAAGTCAACCATCTGTTGGAATGACTCCGCCAGTTCTTCCGTATACCAAATATGTGACTCTTCATTGGATAAATAGGTCGTCGCATTGAGCGTCTGTTTCAACTCTGTCTGATAAATTGTGCCTTCTGCATATATGTACGGAGCAGGCGGACAAAGTTTCGGATACTCTTTTAATGTAAATGGTTTTTGTTCTAATAAAATCGTTTCAAATTCTTTTTTCCCTTCTCCTAATTTCATCTCAGGACCCGGAATGACTTGATAACTGTCGGCAGGTTCACAATCTTCAATCATATACAATTCCGCAAAAATCATTTCAGAACGATAATTTTCATTGAGACGAAAAGCGATTAATTTATTTTCCAATCCTTCACGAAGTGTTTTAATTTTTTCAGTATGGGCGAGTTTGTCGAGATTAAACCACGCATTCAACATGTCGGTATTATTATAACTAATCGTGTTCCCGGTGATGACGCGATGATTGTATTCAAAGCAGGAAGATATTTCGCTCGGAATGGGAGATAAGCATTTAATATGAAATTGAATGACCGTTTCATGCATATCTTTAAAATAAATCGGATCTCGTTCAATCATACTTGCCATATCTTCTGTTGTCGCTAAACGGCCTACATATAATAGTTCCTGTGCTTGTTTTTCTATCGTTGGATTAATCTTTTTTAATAGTTTCATAACGCAATTCACTCTCCAAATAATAAATAATCGTACGCACCATCGCAGGGAATGAGCCACTAATAAATCGCATCATCACAGACTGCGCTCGGTGCTCTACTTCAAACATTTGTTTCGAAGATAAACAGTGTTGGTCGATGAAATAAACCGCCTGCTCATCCGCCTCTTCCAATAGTCGGTTTAACTCATCATACGTTTCATAATGCAAAATTTGAGACGGGTCGACATACGATGTCCACTGTTCTTTCGGACGATTCGTTACGACATATAAATGGTCTCGTTCAATTAAGCGGATTGATGATTGGCGTAACTGCTCTCTCAATTGTTCAACTTCTTCTTCTAACACATCATGCGCTCGTTCAATTTCTTTTAATTTTTGTAATTCTGTCGCCAGTTGTTTCGCTTCTTTTTCCTTCTTTTCTAATTGTACTTCTAGCTGTTCAGAGCTTTCCAAAGCATCTTTCAACTCTTGTAATACATCCAAAAACTTGTGCTTCGACTCAAAGCGTTCGGTTAGTGCGAGTGTCACAAGGTCTGTTAACAATAAACGATAAAAGGCTTCTCGATCCGCTTCCTCCTCTAATAACAATTCATCATAATCGTAATAAAATGCTCGAATATAATGGCCTTCCCCTGGTGAGTAAGCGGTTTCTAATAGTTCAGATATTGTCATTTTGACATCTTCTTCTGCTGCTTCCTCTTCTTCCTCCTCTTGTAAATACAATTCATAAAAACGGTCGACTTTGTTCTTTAATTGATTGTCGTTAATATTGGAGACCATTTGTAAAATTTCTTTATTTTCCACTTGAACTATGTTTTCTAACGGTGGGCGCTTTGCCTTCATGTTCGCATCGATGACCTCCCGCTTTTCCTCGAATAGTTCTGGATATTTCATAAAAAATAAAATGAGCTTTTCATCATCTTTCATATCTTCTGCCATGTTCAATTTTGTAAAAAATTCATCCACTGTCAGTTCGGCATATTTCTCCATCTCCGACTCTGATATTTTTTCTAAATACGCATATGAACTTTTCATATGCCGAATTTGGTCACGGGCAGCTTTCCGAATAATTGGTTCTGGTGCTTTTATATATTTATTTTTTGAAAAACCTTGAATTGTTCCACCTGTCGCAACAATTAAATTGATCAACCCTTCTTTCCTTAAATAATGGTATAAGTAATCTTTTAAAAATACATGTGCTCGTTTTTCATCTTTTACGCTTTTTTCCATTGTTTTCAACTCCTTTTTATTAGTATATCGAATGAATGAGACATAATAATGTACTCAATCTTTCGGCCTATTTATTGTAACACGTCAGACGCAAAAAAATCGCAACCCCCCATTTATTTACTAAAATGAGGGAATTGCGACTTTTTTTATTCAATGCGAGCTGTTCGCCTTCGCATTAGCCAATTTTTTAGCCAATGCAGAGCTTTTCAAAACGGGCTCTTCACTTTATTTTTACGAATATCTGTCAATGCTTGCGAAGATGCAGTCGCGTTGCGTTTTGCGCGGTCGTACAATACTTCTTGGCTATTGATCACTTGCTCTCCTGCTTTGCGTGGAACGTAATGATACGTGCCATCTGCCGCTTGCTCACGCGCTTTTACGTTGTCTGACCAGATGAGGTCGAGCCAGTCGATAATGCGGTCGCGTAAATGCGGTTTTAAAATCGGGAACAAAATTTCAACACGACGGTCCATGTTGCGTGTCATCATGTCCGCTGAAGATAAGTACACTTTCTCATCCCCATTGTTATGGAAATAGAAAATGCGCGTATGTTCGAGGAAACGACCGACGATACTGCGAACAGTAATGTTTTCACTAATGCCCGGAATGCCTGGACGCAAGCAACAAATGCCTCGCACAATCAAATCAATTTTCACTCCTGCGCGTGATGCTTCGTACATTTTCATAATGAGCGCCTTGTCGGACAGTGAGTTCATTTTCGCTATGATATGTCCATTGCCATGCTTTTTATGATGTTCTATCTCTTTTTCCATCAGTTCGATAAACTTTTTACGAATGTCGAGTGGTGAAACGATTAAATGATTGTATTTCGGTTTCTTCATATAGCCACTTAAATGGTTGAAGAAGTTCGTCGCATCTTCCCCGATCTCTTCATTCGTTGTGATGAGTCCGAGATCTGTGTAAATACGTGCTGTCGCGTCGTTGTAGTTCCCTGTTCCGAGGTGCACGAAGCGCTCAATTTTATTGTTGCGACGGCGAACGATCAATGAAATTTTACTGTGCGTCTTTAAGTAAATAATGCCGTAAATGACGTGACACCCAGCTTTTTCAAGTTCGCGTGCCCATTGGACGTTATTTTCTTCATCGAAGCGCGCTTTTAACTCAAGTAATACCGTCACTTGTTTGCCGTTTTCCGCTGCGCGTTTTAAACTTTTAATAATCGGTGAATTTCCGCTGACACGATAAAGCGTTTGTTTAATCGCTAATACGTCAGGATGTTCCGCTGCACGTGCAATCAATTCGACGACCGGATCGAACGATTCATACGGATGGTGAAGTAATAAATCTTCTTCAAGCGCTGCATCAAGCACGTTTTGGCCCGCTACTAAATCTTGTGGCACTTGCGGTGGGTGCGGTGCGTCTGCCAATGTCGGATGCGTCTCTTTTAACGCGCCGTAAAACGAGAATAAAAATGTCAAATCGAGTGGCGCTTCATAAAAATACGTATGTTTACGCTCAACTTCTAATTTCTCAATTAAGAAGTTGACGATCGTATCATTTTTATTATCTCCTTGAATTTCAAGACGAACTGCCGCGCCCCATTGACGTTTGCGCAATTCTTGTTCGATTTCTGCGAGTAAGTCTTGCGCTCCTTCTTCGTGAATCGTCAAGTCTGCATTGCGTGTAATACGGAAAGCTGTGACAGACGTTACTTGGAAACCTTTAAACAATTTATGAATGAAATGACTAAGAATATCTTCCAACAACACGAAAACGCGCTTCGTTTCCGTCTCATCTTCTGCTGGAATTTCGATGTAACGTTTCAATACAGAAGGAACTTGGACGATCGATAACTTCTCATCATCTGTCGCATCTCCTTGTTTTTTAGACGGTTTGTTTCCAACTGTAATCGCTAAGTTTAACGATTTATTTAACAATTTCGGAAACGGACGATGCGCATCGATGACCATCGGCGTGAGTACAGGGAAAATATGCTCATCGAAATGTTGCTCTAAATAGCGCACATCTTCCTTCTCCAGTTCTTCCATTTTCAAAACGTGAATGTTGTAATCTTTCAACTTCGGTACTAAAGATAAGTACGTATCGTTTTGGATTTCGACATGTTTATGTAACACATCTGAGATCGCATTCAACTGTGCTCGCGGTGTCATTCCTGCTTTGTTTTCTGGAATGTTGTATCCCGCATGAATTTGGTCGAACAAGCTCGCTACACGCACCATGAAAAACTCATCTAAGTTCGATTCGTAAATCGCTAAAAACTTCAAACGTTCTAAAAAAGCATTGCGTTCATCCATCGCTTCTTCCAATACGCGCAAGTTAAAATTTAACCAACTAATTTCGCGGTTATTGTAATAAAGCGTGTTATTTAAGTCAACCTCTTCTTCCACTTTTACAAGTTCTTGTTTCTCATTCGTTAATTGTGTCGTTTCCACGTCATCGCTCTCCTTTATTTAAAATTCAAATAATTTCCTATTCTTTAGTATAACAATATAGTACCAAAGAATCTATTTCATTTCTGTGAATTTTCGTAAATTTCTTGTAAATTACAACTTTTCTACAAAATTCGGGGAGATTACTACGTTAAATTGTTTTTCTAAATGTTTTTTCTGTCTGTTAAAATGATATTTTTCCGCCATGATGGAACATTCATAAATAATTTTAGCTTCCCATTGTGATTCTTTCGGCTCACTAATGATAATCATTTTAACGTGGGATGTTTTCGTACGGTCTAACGTTTGTGCCACTTTCAAAATCGCACCGAGCGCTGCATAACGGTGGAGCTCTTCTTCTGTAAACCATGGGGAGAACGGTTCTGCATATTGATTGAAAAGCCTACGATTTTTAAACGAGGCAATGAGCGCAATCGCAATTCGCTCTTTTTGTGACAAGCCAAGTAGTGTATAATGTGAAACGAGGAAGAAAGTCATGTTACTCGTTTCAGCATCCGCTTTTTTACCTAAGTTGAAAATTGGCGTAGCAAGTCTCAGCAAACGTTCATCTGAAGAATCGAAGACGGGACGTAGGTGATTAACCTCATGGAATAGTTGTAGAGCAAGTCGACGTAAGTCATCTTCTTGTTGGTTCCCAATATAGAAGCGACTTTTCAATTCATACAAACTCTCTTCAATTAATTCATCACTTTGCTCTTCTGTCTTCCCTTGCATTTCGTAAAGGAGACCATCACGTAGCCCGCGATTACTAATGATCCACGTCGACGTACCGACCGTTTCACACAATGCGATAAATGTTGCGATTGCAGGTTGTAACGTATCTGCTCGTTCTTTATCGATGACGTCCATCTTCTGCAAACTGGATAAGCTTTGCTCGGAAATGACTTCTTCTACTTTACGCAATTGCTTAACGGTCATTTCGTAATGGTGAAGTTCGTCGAGTGGGTAGTCGACAATTTGTTGATATACACGACCGATATTTCGAGCACTGCCACCGATTGCGATGACAGGTACTTGCAAGTTTTGTAACCAGTCAAGTGAAGCAAACTGTTCAGCTAAAAATTGTTTCATACGCTTCTGTTCTTTCGCTGTGAGCATTTCATCTGAAATATATTCCATTTTTAAAGAGAGCGCTCCAAAATGAAAACTATGATAATTTTTCATTTTGCCATCTTTGAAATACGTAATTTCCGTACTGCCCCCACCTATATCAATCGTCACAGCTTCTTGCAAGCTAATGGAATGATGAACGGCGAAATATCCGTAGTACGCTTCTTCGTAATCACTAAGCAAACGGATTTCAATATTTGTTTCCGCTTTCACACGAGCGAGTACATCGTCGCAATTTTCTGCGAGTCGCAGAGAAGCAGTCGCAACCGCTACACATTCATCCGCACCATAATGGTCGACGATTTTCATGAATTCATGTAATGTAGAGACGAGGATATTTATTCCTTCTTCGGATAAATTTCCCTCTTTATCAAAACGTGAGCGGAGTCGAGCGGTTTCTTTAATGTTCTCGATACATTCATAACTGTATCGGTCTTGTCTTTTTTCATAAATGACGAGTCGAATCGTATTGGATCCGATGTCGATAATACTGATTTTGTGAGACATAGTTAGCACCTTCCTCAATTCATAACGCCTTACATATACCCTGAATGGGTTGTTACAAATCATAATCGATTTTTCAACATATGACAAATACAACATGGAGGTTTTTAACATGCATTTAACATTACAAGATGTAGATTTATCAAAAAAGTTATCAAAAAAAGAGTATAAAGCACAGTTGAAACATTACCAATTCGAATTACTCAAATTACAACAGACGTTTTATTTAAACGATATTCCTGCAGTATTCGCTTTTGAAGGATGGGACGCAGCAGGAAAAGGTGGAGCGATTAAACGTTTAACAGAGCGACTCGACCCACGCGGTTACAAAGTGCATCCGACCGCTGCACCGACGACTGAAGAAAAGAGTCAACATTATTTACAACGCTTTTGGCGCAATTTACCACGTTACGGTGGAATCGCGATTTTCGACCGTTCTTGGTACGGCCGTGTTCTCGTCGAGCGCATCGAAGGTTTCGCAACAGAGGATGAATGGCAACGTGCATATGGACAAATTAACGATTTCGAAAAAATGTTAACAGACGAAAAGTTCCTCGTTTTGAAGTTTTGGTTCCATGTGAGTAAAGAAGAACAACTCGCACGTTTTAAGAGCCGTGAAGAAGATCCCTTCCGTCGTTGGAAATTAACAGAAGAAGATTGGCGCAACCGCGAACAATGGGATGCGTATGAAGAAGCTGTAGACGATATGTTTGCGAAAACGAATACCAAAAATGCTCCTTGGTACATCGTCGAAGGTAATCAAAAACGCTATGCGCGCGTTCGCACATTACAACTCATTACATATGCAATGCGTAAACACCTTGAAAAATTAAATATTCCAGTCGCACACGATCATTTGCAAAAATAATAAAAAACTTCCTCCTAAATAAAAAAGGAGGAAGTTTTTTCGTTTTACATATTACAAATCGTCAAAGCCGTCTAAGTCGAAGCCGACACTTTCTTGCTTCGGTGCTTCGTCTGTCGATTCGAATGTCGTATACTTATCGATCCAAGCGAGTGGATTCGATGTTTCTTGATACATTTCCGTAACCCCAAGTACCCGACAAACACGATTCGCACGGTAACGAATATATGACTCTAAATCTTCTCGTGCAACGTCGTCTTTTTCTAATTCGACTTCTTCACGAATGAGTTCTTTTACGTACGGGTGGATGTCTAATTTGTCGATACCACTCTCTTGAAGCGCTGTACGGAACAGTTCGCCGATAAATTTCAACTGCGCGAGGCGGTCGCGATGGATGAGACCGACGAGTTCACTCACTGACTTCATTTCGCCACGCTCTGTCATTTCATACGTCGTGACGAAACGTGTGTAATATTGCATTCCTTTAAATACCGCTAAGTAAGCGAGCGCTTCTAAAATGTGACGTTCTGTCGGTTCTTTTTGCAGCTTTTCATACTGTTCTTTTGCGCGGAGACGACGTTTTGAAAGGACGTCATTGTCAACGCGTAACACTTCTGCTTGTTCTTCTTCACCTGCTAAATGGCCGATCGCATAGTTGAGCGCATGGTTATGCTCACTGTTTTGGTCGTACATCGTCGCAAACACACTCGTGACAGACGGGTCTGTCGTATAATCCGCTACGAGCGATGAGAGATCGATTTGTTGTTCGTTATGGTGCGCAAGTAGCGCGAGTGTTTCGAGCACAGCATCGCGGTGCGCATACGTTGGAAATACTCGACCATCCGCGCTCATATCGACTTCTGCTGCAATCCAAAAGTTCGCACGTACTTCTTCTCGAAGTTCGTAAAAGTGCGGATATTTCAAGTCATTCCAATTCAAAATTCCTGAAGCTTCTCCACCGAATAATTTCGTCGCACGGTTCGGGTCGACTGGATTAATAATTTTGGCACGTTGTAATTCCATATAAGTCCTGTCTCCTTTAAATCATTTCCCTCTCAGTTCTCTCCGAATAGGGTCTGCTTTTTATTATGAGTGAAAAATCATAATATATCAATGAGTTTTAACCCGACGTACTTTGCATGAAATGATCGTCTGAACCATTCTTCCCACGTAAACGTGTAACGTTTTCCCCAACTCGATATCGTTAAACCTCGTTCATTGGAGGCTGTGATCGTCACCCAATGGTAGCGCAGCATTTTAATCGGATGCCACCAATGGAGAACGACGACAAATTGTCCTCGCGCTAAACTATATTCGATAAACTGGCGCAACGCTCGTTCATCCGTATGATGAGGTTTGCTCATGTGGAGTCTACAGCCTTGCGAATGTGCGAGTTTTTGCATATGACGCAACCAACTATGCATCGAAGGCATCCCCCACCATTTCGGCTTCATTTGACGAAATACAGCTCCCATGCGAACAGCCGCTTGTCGCTCAGTCACTCGCTCTTCTTGCAATAAAACATTCGTAGCTGCCGCAACACCACAAGCACGCGCTGCCCAAAATGGCGTCGTTTCCCCATATGTCGCAAGCCAATTTTGATTCGTGCCGTACGCCCCTTCAATATTACGCATCGTGAAATGGCGGAACGTGAATATAAATATGTAAAGGGAGATCTTGTAAGTAACGCTCCATCAATTGACGCACATCTTCCCAGACGAGGCCTCCTAAGCCCGATCCTAATTGAGGAAATGAAATTGATTGAATCGGATAGTTTTCGTAAGTCGCGACAAATGTTTTCAATCCCGCTTCGATGTACGCAAGTTTCGACAAATTTTGATAATGCGCTTTCGTCGGAAAATTGACGAGCCAATAATCATCCGATTCATACCAATGCAACATGCCGACACGTAAATCGCCCTCTTCGCACAATTGCACGTACTCTTCTTCCATCTTCGGATAACGCTCTGCGAACAATTTCGCAAGTCCTGCACCCATTACACCGACCGTATTGACAGGATTGACGATCGCATCCGCCTTACTTTTAAAAATGTCCAAATTAACATATTCAATCATTTCTTCATCCCCTTCTCACTCTCTCTTCATATTTTCACACGGTTCTGCTTCCATTTCAAATATTACCCTAAAACGACTGCCGCTACGAGTCCAATTAAGAAGAGTGGAATATTGTAATGTACGAAAGTCGGGACACATGTATCCCATATGTGGTGATGGGTTCCGTCAGCATTCAATCCAGCTGTCGGTCCAAGCGTCGAGTCACTCGCTGGTGAACCCGCATCTCCTAGCGCAGAAGCAGTACCGATTAAAACAGCCGCTAGTGTAACCGAAATTCCCGCTTCTAAAAAGACCGGAATGTACAATGTCGCTAAAATTGGAATTGTCGCAAACGACGAACCGATTCCGAGCGTGATGATGAGACCAATCGATAATAAGAAAAAAGCGATAATAAATGGCGACGTTCCTGTAATCGTTAACGTCCATTCAACGAGCTCGTTCACATGTCCCGTCTCTTTCAAAACGTTCGCATATCCACCTGCAATGAGCATGACGAAAGCGATAAAGCCCATCATCGCAATCCCTTCTTGGACGACTTCATCCCCACGCGCAGCCGGTACAACTTGTGCGATAAATAAAATGATAATACCTGTAAGCGCCCCTAAAATGAGCGAATCTTGCCAAATTTGTACAGTGAGTGCCCCGATAATCGCAAGAATCGTCAACGTATGATGAATATTCCATTTCTCCACCGCTTCAGGCTGTTCTAATTTACGAATCGGCTCTTTAGGTTCTACTTGCTTGCGATACGTAATAAATACAGCGATAAACAAACCGATGATCATCGCCGCTCCAGGAAATAACATCGCAACGGAAACTGTCGACTTCGCAATTGGCATTCCATTCTCATCCATCGCTTCTTTAATTAAAGTTTGATACAGAAGTCCGTAACCGACAGGGATTGTAATATACGGAAACTTCAAGCCGAATGTTAAAGCGCTCGCTACTGCACGACGATCAATTTTCATCTCATTGAATACGTGAAGTAATGGCGGAATTAAAATCGGAATGAATGCGATATGAACGGGAATTAAGTTTTGTGAAAAACTCGCAATGAACGCAAGCATTAAAATGAGTGCAAAACGACGATTCGGAAACACTTTTCTTAAAAATTGAACGAGCAGCGACATAATGCCAGACAGTCCAATCATGACCGCAAACATCCCGAGTAAGACGTAGCTGAGTGCCGTTCCTGACTTATCTCCCATTCCATTCACCATCAATGTCGTCGCGTCACTAATTGGGATTCCCGCAACGAGTCCAGCTGTTAATGATGCGAAGATGAGTGAGAAAATGACATTAACTCGCAATAAACTTAAAACGAGCATGACGATGACACTAATTAATACAGCATTCATTTTAATTCCCCCTTTATACTTTAGTGCTTTACTAGACTAAATTATAACATAACTCTTTTTCGTGTCTATTCTTTTTTGGAAATTATCGTATAATGTAAAGAGAATAAGAAATTAGAACTAAAGAGGTGGGGACATATGTTAAAAAAAGAGTGGATTATCGCTAGTTTACTCGTTCTCAGTGCTTGTTCCAATGCGACGAACGAAGCGACAAAAGTTTCAACGCCAGTCGAAGAAGAAGTCACTGTGGACGCAATGGCTGAAAAAGAAATGGCTATGAAAGCACTCGAAAATGAAGATTGGTATGCCGCGCGCAACGCTTTCGAAAAAGCACATGAAGCGAAGCCGAGCGCTGAAACTGAAACGTGGATCGAACAATTAACTCAATTGATTGAAGCGGAAAAATCACTCGAAATGGAGCAATATGACGAGGCGAAAAAACAGCTAGAAGCGATTCAACATCCGAAATTACAAACAATTGCAGAAGCAAAAATAGCAACATTACCAGTAGAACAACCGAAACCTGTCGCAGTATCACCGACACCAAAACCTGTCGAAAAACCGAAATCGTATTTATCACGACCTGAACAACAACGTTTACTAGACGATGCGGAACGTTGGGCGAGCGAACAATATGACGCCCTTCCTTCAAGTGCTTCGATGGCAGACTACCGCGAAATTCAATACGAACATTATCAAAAAGTTGACGCGCAATTAAATGGTATTTACCAAGTGCTTCGCCAAAACTTGCCTGATGCAGAGTTTAAAGCGTTACAACAGACGCAACGTCAATGGATTAAAGATCGCGATGCGTACGCTGAATCTCAAGCGAAAATTGCGGAAGGCGGCACAGCAGCGAATGACATTTATAACGGTGCCCTTTTAGAATATACGACGTGGCGCATTGAAGAATGGATCGACAAATATTCAGGCAATTAAAGCGTACTTCTCTCTCATTAAAAATATTGCACATTTCATAGGCAAAAAAGAGCAACGCGTGAAGAGAAAGTAGCTTTTATTCACGTGTTGCTCGTCTTCCCTTGAAATCGCTATCCATTTCATGGAAAATGTCGAAAGGGAGGGAAATAAAAGATGAAAAAAATAATGAGCATCAGCTTACTTGCCCTACTACTCGTCGCCTGTTCTTCTCCAACAAATGAAGCGACAAAAGTACAATCTACAATGGGTGAAGAAAAAGAAAATGAACAAAAGACTTCCGAACCGTCAGAAGAAGTCAATGAAAAAGAAGCGACAACTCCAAAACAGGAGGAACTGCCGAAAGAAGAACAACAACCAAGCGCTCTTTTATCGACAAAAGAGCAAATGAAACGATTAAAAGAAGCGCGCCAAACTGCTGAACAAGCGTATGCTGCATTAGAGACGAGCAGTAGCGATTTATTCAAGTATCGTGAAGTGCAATTAGAACATTCCACAAAAGTCGACGCACAGCTCAATCACATTTATAACATTTTGAAACAGCAACTGCCTAAAGCGGACTTTCAAGCGTTACAACAACAGCGTCAATGGTTAGAAGATCGCGAAGCTTATGCGAAGAAAGTGGCGGAACCTTCCGCTGGAACACGCGGAGCTGGCGACTTATACAATGAAGGTATTCTCGAATACACCGAACAGCGAACGGAGATTAAATGCAGCAACCCCCGTACCGAACGATTAAACGTCGGAGTACGGGGTTTGCTTATTGACCGATCACTGAATCGATGAACGTTTGTACTTTTTCATCGCTGTCGATTAACGCTTGTCGAGACGATTCAATACGGTCTTCATATTCCCAAGTCTCGGTTACAATTTCTTCTTCATCTTCAGGCACTGTATTTAACCATTGCAAATAGCTTTGTACAGCGTCGATATATTGTTGTTTCACTTGCGCATTTTCTTGAATATGTTTCAACAATTGTTGCGCGTCTTTATCTTTCGGCTGTTCATACGCTTCGGCATAAGCGACGATTGCCTTACTCTCTTCATACAAATCTTCCACACGACTTTCGAACATTTCAGACGTGACGAGGCCCGCTTCAACATCTTGTTCGATTTGATCAAGCTCCACCCAAATCGCATCGTACGGGATACCGACATGTTCAATTAAATCATCATTCACTTTCATAAACTCATCACTGTTCCCACAAGCGACGAGTACGACACTTAATACTAGTACTCCGATTAAACGTCTCACTTCATTCCTCCTCATTTTGCACTGCGAATGTAAAAGCTGCTAAATAATGCGACGACACACCATTTTTCTTCCGCAGCGAGCGCTTCATTAAGCGTGACATAATATACTTCTGAATAAGACTCAAATGCTGGTTTGATCGCATGTTTGAAACGTCCGTATCGGTGTTGTGCAATAAAAGTTCCATCCGGCTTTCGCAAATCGATATCTCCAGCAGCAGACTTTTCTTTCACTTCCGCCAACACTTCTCCTAAGCAAACGAGCTGTCCTTGCTTTTTTAATAAACTATCCATCACATTTTCATCGTACGTCCCGAGCAATTCTCCTTCAGCATCGAATATTTCGACCTCGGCTTGCTTCACATTTTGAGACATGCGGAAGGCTGCGACGACACCTGTTTCATCGACGATTTCATACGTGACAGGAACGAATAATCCTCGTTCCGCTGCATCTGAAAAGCTTCGCAACCCTTTCGATGACGTAGAACCCGCTACACGAATCGTAAATAAAATACGACCGTCCGCATCCACATTGAGCCATTCGCGCGTCCATTGCATTTTCGGGATAAAAATGAGCTCGGACAGTGACGCGATATCGAACGGGCCATACTCTTCTTGAACGTGTGCACTCGCTTGCTTCATATAATAATTCCCGAAGAGGATGCTGACTAAACCGAGTGGCAAAGCGACAGTCCAAACGTCCATCTTTTGTTCAAGCGGAAGCGGTGTAAAATACAGAATCCCCGCAATCATCAAACTAAGCATCCCGATAAATCGAGACACTCGCCCCATTTTTTGCTGATTTCTTTTCATTTACTCCGCTCCTTCTTCATTCATATGAAGAGCGGTCTTCAGTTGCTCGATATAACGTTCGCGCAATTCAACAGGTTCAATTTGGTCAATCGACCCTGCATATTGAACGAGCCAATAAAAAATACTTTGCTGACTCGTTTCGATGCGCACTTGGAAATGTTCCTCGTCGAGCGAACGAATTTCAACATCCTCTCCGAAAAAGTCGATGACAGGACCTAATATTGAAATTTTACAACGAAAACGAATCGGCTCAGATGTTCCACCGAACATGAACACTTGATTGCGCGTGTACGTATGAATATCAAAGTCTGCCGGCAACGGGTCAACCTTCTGTTTTAAAATGTCAATATTTTTCATTTTATCTAAACGTAAAAAATAATCTTTTTCATAATCTTCATAACGGCACATGACGTAATAATGATTCAATGTCCAAATTAAATAGTACGGATACACTTTACGACGATCACAATCTGTCCCATTAAACGGAATCAACTCTTTATTTAAATTGTATTTGTAATAATCAAATTCAATCGCATGTCCTCGTTCAATCGCTTCAGACACTTGTTCAATATTGTAAAATAAACTTGCATTATATTCTTTTTCTTCATGGTCTTTAAATTGAATACGAGTGGCATATTTCGCTGTGTAATTTTGACCGACGAGTGCACCGAGCTTCTGAATGAGTTGCTCACTATACACTTTCGGAATGAAGCGAGAGGAAGCGACCGCATCACAAAGCATCTTCACTTCAGACTGTTCAAAATTACTGCGCAAATAATATTTACGCCCTTCTTGTATAAGTTCATATGGGAAAATAGGTTCTTTTAAATCTTCGCTATGTATATGCAATTGATTCAAAATCTTTAAATGTTTCGACACAGTCCGCCGATCGAGCTTTTTTTCCAACTCAAAATCTTCTTGTATATACTCCATAATATCTGCTATTCCTAATAACTTTTCACTATGACTATATTTTTTCAAAACGAGTAACGTATATAACAAGTATGTGCTATGACTATCCATCTCTTTCACCTCCCCATCAGTATAACAAAAAACGAGAGCATCAACGCCCTCGTTTTTAAGATTGCTGTTCTTTTTTCAAAAATTGGTCAAATAATTGTTTTGCTTCTTCTTTTGTAAAAATACGGTCAATCAATTCTTTTTTTGAAACGTTCGGGTCGAGAATCATTTCTCGTTTCACACGATAACTCAGCTCTGAAATCGTCAAACCGAGCGCTGTCGTAATAGCACTAGCGACCGCTCCGTTAATGACACCACCTGCGACAGTTCCGACACCTGGAATTAATTTGGCCACTTGGGATACAGCGTAACGCCCGAATTGCGATACGACTTGTCCGAGTCCAAGTGCCCCGACAATCGTTTGTATTTGGCGCGTTAAACTGCCAAGGTCGTATCGCTGCATCGCTTTCGATAACATTTTCGCTTGATTCGCTAACAATATCGGCCCGTCCGCGAAAGGAATCGGTGTAAAGCCGACTGCGAAAGCAATGCCGACGTGACGACGAATCGACTTTTCCACTTCCTCTTTCACTTGATCTAATTCAGCGAATTGGACTTGACGTTCTCCTAATTGATGAAGAAAACTATTTAAATCTTCAACTGCGTTCAAATTTACATAGTCCACTTGCTCTTTCGCCCACTCTTCTTCTCTCTTTTCAGAAATACTCGCTTGCCCTACTTGTAAAACGACGACTCGTTTATCATGTCCTCGTAAAAACTTTAACGTTTGCTCATCAATCTCTTTCCATCGTTCGTTCGATTGAATCGTATAGACGATGACATCTTCTCCTACTTCACTGTACTGCTGAACACGCTTCGAGAAATCTTCATACGTCGTCTCATCTGTATACCCTTGAACGATTGTCAGTGCAAAACGTTCACTATCCAATGCGACAAACCGCTCATAAATCGCTTCGACTTGTTGCCCGACGACTAAAATTTTTAACTGTTGCATATTCATTCCTCTTCTCCTGCTTACATACCCGAAATAGCAAATATCGAACCTAACGACCTAAAAATCAGTCTATTTATAACATTTATATAAAAAGCGCTCGTTTTTATATCAAAATTGTTATATGATGATACGTATAATACATAATGATGCAAAGGATGTGTAAAAATGAAGTCTGTACAATCAAAATTTTTAGCTGCTTTTGGACTAATTGCGATACTTTTACTCATCGTTGCTAGTCTAAGTTTTTTGACTAGTAAGAAAGTTACAGATCAATATGATGTTATATTAGAAGAAAAAATGGAACCCATTGCCGCACTCGATCATCTTCTTTCTAACTCTCTACAAATCGTAGCGAATTTAAGAGGATATATGTTATATCGAGAAGATGTTTACTTAACGAACATTGATCAACTTGAACAAAACTCAAAAGCAACGATGGATGAACTGTACGAAGAACTCGGTCCCGATTACGAGGCTCGGCTCGATGAAATGAAAGATTACTTATATCAATACTTCGATATGGCAATTGAAGTTGCAATGAATTATCACACGGAAGGTGAAAGCGCTTACTTAATGGGCGTTGCAGCTACCGCTACTGCTATGAACCGTGATTTCGTTCAAATGGCTGAAGAGACAATTGAAAAACTGCACGATGAAGCAGATGTAGCCATTATCGACTTGGAAAAATCAATTGCTAAGTCGAATATGACGATGATTGCGATTGTCATTTTTGCGATTTTAGGTGGTTTAACGATCATTTTAATTTTAAGCCGCTCGATTCGTCGCCCTCTTTTAACAGCGACGAATCATTTAATTGAAATGGCGAACGGAAACTTAGCCGTCGAACCAATTTCGGTCAAAACGAAAGATGAGATTCAACAAATGGCAGCTGCCTTAAACCAAATGCTTGCGACGTGGAACGGTGTCATTCGTAAAGTGAATGATTCTTCACAAGAACTCGCCTCTCAATCCGAACAACTCTCTGCAAGCACAGAAGAATCTCTCGCTTCCAGTGAAATGGTCACACTTGCTGCTGAAAGTAGTATGCGAATGAGTGAAGAACAAGCGAATTACGTCGAACAGTCGACAGAATCTTTAAAAGAAGTCGGACTCGGTATCGATCAAATTACAGCGAGCAACGAAGAAATGTTGCAGTCTGCTGATGAAATGGAGCGTTACGTCCAAAGTGGAAAGCATGTGATGCATGACGTTTCAACTCAAATGAATGATATTAACGAAACAATTCAACAATCGACGACAATTATGGAGCAAATGGCTCGCAAATCGAGCGAAATCCAAGAAGCTTCCGCATTGATCGCTGGCATAAGTGAACAGACGAACTTACTCGCTTTAAACGCTGCAATTGAAGCCGCTCGCGCAGGTGAACACGGTGCTGGATTCGCTGTCGTTGCAGAAGAAGTACGAAACTTAGCAGAAGAATCGACGAAATCTGCATCAAAAATCGATGAAATGATCATCGAAGTGCGCACATCTGCTGAGCAAGCTGTACAATCCATCATTTTAGGGCAACAAAAAGTAACGACAGGGCTCGAACGTACAGAAGAGTCACTCGCTACATTCGAGCAGATTGAATGTTCCGTTTCTGAAGTGCATCATAAAATTGAAACTGTATCAGCAGCCGTTGAGCAAATTCAAGCGATGTCTAATGAAGTATTATCTACGACGAGCACGTTACGAGATCTCGCAGAACAGTCGACGAGCACGTCACAAGATACGACCGCAGCAACAGAAGAGCAGCTCGCAGCGATGCAAGAAATATCAGCAAGTACAGAACGTCTCGCTCAACTCGCAGATGTTTTAAAAGCAGAAATCGCACAATTTAAAACGAAATAAAAAAACGCTGAAGTTGGTCCTTTTCACCAACTTCGGCGTTTTCTTAATATAAAGTGACACCCTTTCCGGTCAAAATACTTTGTACGATATGTTTCGGTGAGTTTTGCCCTTCCGACACGATATTCATCGGATGTTGTTTCGGGAACAGCTTTTTCGTAATCTCATCGATCGTGTATCCTCGACTCGCTTCTTCTTGTACACGCTCCGTCAATTCTAGCCAATAATTGAGTTTCTGTTCAAGTGCTTGTCGTCCATCTTTCAAATACCCTTGATGATGACAAAATGTCGTCTCGAAGTCTTGTTCTAATAAATATTGCAAAGACTGAATATGTTCAGGAACAATTTCGAATTCGAACAAACTTTTCGGACGTGGTTGAACGAATAAGTCCCCTGTGAACAAAATCCCTTCCGATGCGTCATATAACGCTACATGATCGAAAGAATGTCCTGGCGTATGTAATACTTGTAATGTTCGTTTTCCTGTATCAAACATTTCGCTAAGCGGTTGCGTTTGAAATGCAGAACGTTTGCCCCAAAACTGTTCACGGTACCATGGAATCTCCGCATCTTTTGCACAAATGTCTTGACCGAGTGGATGAATCCATTGATCATAGCCGAGTTGCTCAAGCGCTGCTCCATTTCCTGTATGGTCTTCATGATGATGCGTATATAAGACGCGGTCCACTGCTGAATTTGTAATCATTTCGAGCGATGGCTTCTCCAAACGATACGGCCCACTATCGATCAATGTATTGTCAATCATATAAAAACAAACGTCCATTTGCATATTGCCAATCGTTTTGACAGTTTGGCAAACGGCCGTCACCCCTTGAATCGTTTCAACGTTCATACACTCTCTCCTTTCTGAATGACTATTCATTTATTATATCGTACTAAAAAACGACATTCAATGTGAATGTCGTCGTTCATGTACTAATAACTGTTCTTTAAACGATAATCCTCCACGATATCCGACGAGTTTACCGTTCTTTCCGATGACGCGATGGCACGGCGTGAGGATCATCCAAGGATTTTTATTGTTCGCATTCCCGACTGCTCGATATGCGTTCGGCTTACCGATTTGAATCGCGATCCCTTCGTACGTGCGCGTCTCTCCGTACGGAATCGTTCGCAACGCTTGCCACACCTTCTGTTGAAACTCAGTTCCTGTCGCAACGAGCGGTACATCGCACGGCGTAGTGTCTCCTTCAAAATATTGCGCGAGCCATGCTAGACATTCGTTCGTCCAATGATTGCGTTCGCCACCTACAGCTTCTTCTGTAAATTCTACTTTTTGAATGCCTACTTCCGTCACTTCAATCGCGATTCGACCGATTGTCAATTGTTCTACCCACCGCAAACCGTTCACCTTCTTTAATAAATCATTTGTTGTAAATCTCGTAATGCCGAAGTTGTTGTGAGTGTAAGAGGCTCAGGCAAATCATCCAAGGCGAACCAACCGATCGCTTCATGTTTGTTCGGCTCCATATTGCGCGGTTCCCCTTTCGCAATTTTCGCCAAATACGTAGGTGCCACCCAGTGTGCTTGTTCGTCAGGTAAAATGTGATTCGTAACGCCGACGAGACGAATGAGCTCAATCGATACCCCTAATTCTTCCTCGATTTCTCGAACGATCGCTTCTTCAATCGTTTCCATCCAATCGACTTTCCCTCCTGGTATACTCCAGGCATACATTTCTGGGGATTTTAATCGTTTTAATAATAATATCTCACTCGCTTCATTTAAAATGACGGCTCCTACACCGACACGTGGGTTGTTCATTTCGGTCACGCCTTTCTTTGAAATTCATTTACATTGTACGCTCTTTTCGTTATATTGTCAGAAGTGAGGTGTTCAACAATGGATCCATTTGTACAGTTCGTCATCATCCCGTTCGTCATCGTTTCAATCAGCGTTGGTGTGACGCTCCTTTTAAAGCGTGTTTGGGTAGCACCCATCCTCGCCTTTCTTATAAATACGGTCGTCAACTATGTGAAGTTTCAACAAAGTGACGCGACAGGACAAATTTCGCGCGAGCAGTTATTTGAATGGTCATTCGTCACAGCATTGATCGCGACGATTTTCGCCCTTTATTTATTTTTATCGATGACGATTTTAGCACGCCGAAGAGCTGCGCTTGATACGGTGAAACAAAAAGAGACAGAGTCGAAATAAACCGACTTTGTCTTTTTTATTTCACGCGTAAATTGAGTAAAATCGAACCGTCCGCTTTTTTGAACTGCTTGCCGTCTGCATAATGTAAAGTGACGATGTACATATAATGTCCGGATTGTTCAGGCACTTGAAATGCTTCGCCCCCATCTTCTAAAATCCGCTCCGTCTTTAACGATTCGACATCAATGACGCGATCGACCGTTATTCTTTTTGCTCGTTCACCGTACGTCAATTCGTGAATTTCAATCGTCTCGCCTTGAGGGACATCGATGACATTTAAAGCTTCAGGTTCCCATCCGACATCTGTACATGTCGCTGCTTTTTCTAAACTGACACATTGGCTACCTAATGTATAGAGCTGCATTTGTTCTACTTGCTGCGGTACGACATCCCCTGCTACAACGACTTCAAAATCTAACAAGTCCACTTCTTCATACGCCCCCAATTGACAAGCCGTCAATACGAATAAGAGGCTAAACAATAGAAATCTTTTCATCTGAAATCGGCAAGGATACCCCCACTTTAATCGTGTGAAGGGCGATCGCTCAACGATAAGTGGGGGAGGAATTGCCGTCAGATACGGTAGTATCTGAAACCTGTACCTTGCCTCCTCCTTTCAATTTTATTAGAATAAACAATAAGAGAAAACCGTTGGGCAAATTGTTGCTGAAGGCACTCTTATCGTTCTTTGACAACTAAAGATATGAGGTTGGTTACAGGAAATCGTTGTAACCGTAAAATCTTTAGCGTATCGAAATCCGTTTTAACGGTTACTGTTTGGGTATATCCCTTGCGGTAGGGGCGAAGTCAACCGTCCTTGTGTTCCACCACTCGAAGGTAGGAGAGCTTTGCTCGTTCGCACTACTGGGTAGGAACAAGCGTAATTGCACTCTATGAGGGTAGAGGCACTGCTGTAATTTGGTAGACGCAAGCCCCCACTTCAAACAGACCGCAAGGTCGTTAAGTGGCGGGTTGTTGACAGCTACTCTTCCTTTCTCCTTTTCTATTGTAATCGACCTGCCAGTACAGAAAAGTTACAATTTCATTGCATTTTTGACTTCTTCCTATTATTTAGTATAATGCTGTTGAATATGGAAATGGAGTGAATTCATTGGTTGCTGCTCATTATGAAAAACAGTTAAAAATTAAAACGACTGGATGGCGGAGTGACTTAAAAAAATCAACACATCATCACCGATATGAACCGACGCCGTATGAAGCGTTAGACGAATTGTTTTACGAGTATGATCTACAAGAGGATGCGGTACTTGTCGACTTCGGTAGTGGTAAAGGACGCGTCCCTTTTTACGTCCATAGCCGTTTTCAAAACCTCGTCAAAGGAATTGAAATGAGTGAAGAATTACATGCGAAAGCATTACTTAATAAAGAAACATTCCGCACACGCATCCGCCGCGGTAAAGGGAAAATTCGCTTTAAACAAAAATTTGCGGAACGCTATACGATCAAAAAAGAAGATACTCATTTTTACTTCTTCAATCCGTTCACTGTCGAGTTATTCCAACAAGTCGTACAACGAATCGTCGCTTCCGCGAAAGAACATCCGCGAGATCTTGACATTATTTTATATTACCCTACAGAATCATACATTCGATTTTTAGAACGAAGCACCCCGTTCCGCGTAACGCAAGAAGTCGTTGTGCCCGGACTTTACGAAAAAGACGATCACGCACGCTTTTTAATTTATCGGATGAAAAAACAACAAACGACGTAAAGGAATGCAAAACGAGAGTACATGGAATGAATATCCGTACTCTCGTTTATATATATGTCATCTTTTAAAATTGGAGTTGTAATTGAATCGGCTTTTCATTGCGGAGCACTGTCGCTGTCACGACATCTCCTTCTTTCACATCTCGATATAAAAACTTACGTAAATCGTACATCGATTCAATTTCGACATCGTTTAATTTTTTAATAATGTCGCCTCGTTGCATTCCTGCTTTTTGTGCAATAGAACCCGGTTCTACTGAATCGACGCTAAGTCCGGTAATGACTTCACGACCTTGCAAGGCAGCGTAAGGATTCGCATATTGACTTAAATCAATGACGCGCACGCCAAGCATCGGACGCTTGAGTTCACCGTTTTCTAACAATTCATCGACGACCGTTTGCACTTCCTCACTCGGAATCGCAAATCCGAGCCCTTCTACTTTTTCACTCGCGATTTTCAACGTGTTAATGCCGATCACTTCGCCTTGTAAATTTAATAAGGCGCCCCCGCTATTTCCGGGGTTGATCGCAGCATCCGTTTGTAAAACGTTTAATTCCCAGTTTCCTTGTGACGTTTCGACAGGAACTGTTCGGTCCAGTCCACTAATAATTCCTTTCGTCACAGTGCTCGATAAATTTAAGCCGAGCGGGTTTCCAATGGCGATGACATCTTGCCCCATTTGAAGGTTTGTCGTTTCGCCGAATGGTAAAGGTTCCATGCCGTCAATCGTCGCAATTTCGAGCACAGCTAAATCCGTCAATACGTCTGTTCCAATCAATTTCGCAGGAACGCGCTCACCATCATGGAGAGACACTTCGATGTTCATCGCTTGCTCGATGACGTGGTTGTTCGTCACAATATACGTTTTGTCGCCATCTACTTTATAAATGACACCTGAACCGACGCCTTGTTCAACTGTCTGTTGTTGGAAAGGATGTTGGCCATAATTGACGACACCTACAACACTCGGCGACGCTTTTGCGATAATATCACTTAAATTTTGCGTCGTATGATTCACTTGTGTCGCTTGTTCACTTTGCTGCTTCACTTGTTGATCGACGACTTCTTTATTTTGTTCATCCGAATGATTTGTATTTAATAGGTCAAATTGCGTGACGCCAATCAATGTAAAAGCGGAACCTAAAACACCCGCTCCAATTAATTGTACTGCTAATTTTCCTGTTTCTTTCGCCATAACAATCTCCTCCGTCTCGTTCTTATAGTTTCATTATAAAGCCGTTATATGTCAGCTGTATGACAAACGCTCTTTATTTTTGAAAAATTAAACGAAAAACCGTTCCTCGTTCGTCACTTCGGACAAGGTGTAAATGACCATTCATCGAATGCGCCATCATTTGCGCAAGCGTTAAACCGAGACCGAATCCACGACTTTCGAGCTTCTCTTGTCCTCTGAAAAATCGCTCGAAAATATACGGCTGTTCTTCCTCTGGTATTCCTTTCCCTTCATCGATGAAATAAAAACAATGCGCGTCACTTTCATTTTCGTACACGACTTGTAATGCCCCTCGTTCCCGGATAGCACGCACGCTATTATTCCATAAGTTTTTGACGATTTGTTCGAGGCGTAAACGATCGACCGATAATAAAACCGGAGCTTCCCAAAGTTCGATCGTTACGTTTGGATAAGTCGCTTCATAAACATGAGCGAGACGTTCGAGTACTTCACGCACATCGAGCATTTCTAATTCAACGTGCACACGTCCGGTCGCAAACGTATTAAATTCGACTAAATCATCGACGAGGCGCTTCATTTTCTCTCCTTCTTCTAACGCATATTCGACGAACTCCGCACGTTCTTCTTCAGGTACGACATCGTCACGCAACGCTTGTAGTAAGCTCGTCATCGATGTGAGTGGCGTCTTTAATTCATGCGTCACGCCCGCAAGCAATTCCGTTCGAACCGATTCGAGCTGTTGCAGACGGCTCGACATCGCGTTAAAGGACTCCATCAACTCGACAAGTTCGAGTTCTTTCACTGAATTCGTATTTAAGTATTGTTCATATTCGCCTCGCTCAATCGCGCGTGACGCTTCGACAACGGTCGCAATCGGTGCTGTTAAACGGCGAGAAATGAGCGAAATAACGATGAATCCGATGACTGCCAAGGCGATGATGAAAATGAGAAACTGCTGGTAACGACTCGAATCAAGTGCCGTCAGCACCGACTTCTTTTCTAGCATGACGACATATCCAATCGTTTCATACGCCGTTTCAATCGGACGTTTCACGATGAAAATCGTATCTTTCCCTTTCAGTTGCGACGTCCCGACAGGCGCTTGTAAAATTCGCTCGTCCGCAACATATGTGCCGATCAGTTGATGTTGATTCGCTAAACGAATAATGCCTTGACGGTCCATCACATACATCGTCGGCGTTCGTTTCATCGCCACGAATGAGCCATTTTGTGTAAGAAGCGGCACGGTCGTCATATCTTGTGGAATGGCATTCGGATTGCCGTGCGCAATCGCTTCTGTCGCATCGACCGCTAAAGCGTCCATTAAACGAAGACGGTCATCGAGTGCATTTTGTTTCAACCAAGAAGATGCGACGAAACCGATGATCAGTAGTCCGATCATTAACACTGCAAAAAACAAGAGCGACCAGTAGCGACTCATCGGCCATTTACGCCGGGACATGGAATTGATACCCCGTGCCGCGAATCGTCTTAATTTGCCCTTCTTCCGCTGGCCAATCGCGCAACGCTTGACGAATACGTTTCACCGCTACATCGATCGCTCGGTCGCTTCCTTCATAAAAATTTCCCCAAACATGTTCAATAATCTCTTCACGCGTAAAAGTCCGGTTCGGATGCCGAGCGAGAAAAGCTAACATCGCAAAATCTTTCGGTGTTAAATCGATTGGGCGACCCTTTAATGTAACCGTATGCCCTTCTGGAACGATGACGAGAGAACCGTAGACGAAGCGCGGTGGCGCAATCCGTTTAAAAATCGCTTCCATTCGCAAGACGACTTCTTCCGCT
The DNA here is from genome assembly GCF_042675605.1 of Savagea faecisuis. Taxonomy (NCBI): domain Bacteria; kingdom Bacillati; phylum Bacillota; class Bacilli; order Caryophanales; family Caryophanaceae; genus Savagea; species Savagea faecisuis. The sequence continues at coordinate 12,085 of NZ_JBHTJF010000023.1, read as the reverse complement.
TCAAACGGCTTCGCAATGTAATCGTCCGCTCCTTTTTTTAATCCTTGAATGCGATTCGGCACATCCCCGAGTGCCGTCAGCATAATAATCGGCACATCACTTTCCGCCCGAATTGTTTCTAAAACAGTCCAACCGTCCACGAACGGCATCATAATATCTAATACGAAACCGTCAACGGCATGCTCTTTCCAAAAGCGCAACGCTTCTTCTCCGTTTTCTGCTTGCAATACGTCATAACCAGCACGCTCAAAATATAGCGCTAACACACGGCGTATCGGCATTTCATCTTCTGCAATTACAATCGTCGGCATCGGTCTTTCTCCTCCTCATAAGTTCTTTCTATTAGCGTAATAAAAGTTCGTCAATTTGTCTAATGAGAAAAAGCGCACAGTGCGAAACTGTACGCTTTCCTTTATGGACGCTTCTTCAATAAAGCGAGCGTCTCTTCAAATTCCTGTTCAATCTGGTCGTTCTTTGTATAAGTTTTGCGACTAATGAATATCGCAACAAGCAAGTTTAAAATAAACGCTGGAATAATTTCATACACAGCGAAAATTCCTGTGTCAATCGGCGTGTAATGCCAAATGAAAGCAGTGATCGCACCGACGATCATCCCTGCAATCGCTCCTTGTGAAGTGAGACCGCGCCAATACAATGACAATAAAACGATCGGTCCGAATGCTCCCCCGAAGCCTGCCCATGCGAAAGCTACAAGCGATAAAATTGACTCATTGTTCGGCCATGCAAGCAGTAAAGCGATAGCCGAGACGAATAAGATCGCAACACGTCCTAACAACACATAATAGCGGTCTGGACGATGACGCTTGAAGATCGCTTTGTGCAAATCTTCGACGAGCGCTGAAGACGTCACAATTAATTGAGACGAAATCGTACTCATCACCGCTGCGAGTACCGCCGCTAAAATGACTCCTGCAATAATCGGATGGAACAACACTTGCCCCATGACGATGAAGACCGTTTCAGGGTCAATCGCCCCAATTCCTTCACGTTGTGAAAAATACGCGAGCCCGACAAATGCGGTAAATGTCGCACCGATCAAACTTAACAACATCCAACCTGTGCCGATGCGACGAGCACTTTTCACTTCATTTAGCGATTCAATCGCCATAAAGCGCACGATAATATGCGGTTGACCGAAATAACCGAGCCCCCATGCGAGAGACGAAGCAATTCCAGCAAATGTGACAGCACGCACTTTGTCAATGCTCGCTAAATAATCACCGAGGACAGAGCCCGCTTCAACCGAAGAGGTCCAACTAAAATGAGACGGATTGAGCGACATGATAATTTCTTTCACTTCAGCCCATCCACCAAAATAGATGACGCCACCGATCGGGACGAGAATTAAAGCGAAAAACATAATAAGTCCTTGGAAAAAGTCCGTATAACTTACCGCTAAAAATCCACCGAATAATGTGTACGCGATGACGACGACGGCAACGGTAATTAAACCGACGTGATAATCGAGGCCGAATGAGCTTTCAAAAAACTTCCCGCCTGCGACCATTCCACTCGATACGTAAAACGTAAAAAATAGTAAAATGACGAGCGCTGTCACCATTCTTAAAATATTCGAAGTATCTTTCAAACGGTTTTCCAAATAGCTCGGGACAGTGATGGAATCATTCACTTCCGTATATGCTCGTAAGCGAGGAGCGACGAGCAACCAATTGACATACGCGCCGACAAGCAAGCCGACACCCATCCACAATTCACTCGCTCCATATAAATAAATCGCACCAGGCAAGCCCATTAACAGCCAACCTGACATATCCGCAGCCCCCGCACTTAATGCGGTTACGCCTGGACCGAGCGAACGTCCTCCGAGCATAAAATCTGTTAAATCTGTAGTTTTCTTATACGCATACCAGCCAATCCATAATAACGCGACCATATACAAAAGAAGCGCAATGAATTGGTACACCTGTTCCGACATGTAAAAAGTTCCACCTTCCCAAATGACGTCAGCTCGTTCTTTTCATGTACGGCGAGAAACGTACGAACGGCTCACTTAATTTGGCATTTCAAAACGAATATCGCTCATCGCTCTAAAAGAGAGTGATAAGTGTAACATTTTGCGAAGCGTAAAATGTGAGTCCGTGCTCTCAAAAAACAAAAGCAGACAAACGATACGTCCTTCGCCTCAAAATGTCTCGCATTATCCATTCTTACACACTTTCACATGTCGTTCAAAGAAGATTTAGAGAATGAATTTTGCAAAAATTTATCGAAACGCTATCATATAAGGGACTCTCGCTTTTTCTTGAAAAATGGAAATAAAACTTTTGTACTATACTTAATCGCTTTAACTGCCGATCACTTTCAAGCCGATGACAGAGGCGATAATAAGTGTAATAAAGAAAATACGCTTAACATCTTTCGATTCTCCGAAAAACAACATTCCGACGAGCGCGCCACCCGCTGCGCCAATCCCTGTCCAAATGGCATAAGCGGTCGCCATCGGTAATGTCATGAGTGCGATTTTCAATAAAGCAAAACTAATCGCAAAACTACCGATCATATATACGACAGAACGTAAATTGCGCTGTTGATGAAAATAAGAAATCATCATCACCCCTAACACTTCAAATAAACCAGCGAAAATTAAGACGACCCAAATCATATTACCCCTCCCCCGATACGCGTTTTAAACCGACAATGCTTGCGAGCAATGTCGTGACAAATAATGCTTGTAAAAAGCTCCACTCGCCTCCGAAGACAACATTTTCCATCAAGACCGTTCCGACGGTGCCAATTCCAACGAAAACCGCATACGACGTACCGACTGGCAACTTCTCTCCCGCCATGATTAAATAATAAAAGCTAATGTAAACAGCGATCGCCGTCAATCCCCATTGCCACCAAGTCGTCGAATGCGTTAAACCAACAACCCAACCGACTTCAAATAAACCGGCGACGACAATTTTCAACCATTCTTTTGCCATGATTTTCATTCCTTTCTACATAGAAAAAAGCCTAGGACATATGACGAGTCATATCTCCCAGGCTTTTCTCCTTCCGTGTACGAAGTTTCCTTCGCGCATTCTCTCGGTCACAGACAGCGATAGCTCGGAACCCTAGAATGCTTTTCACTATGAAATTATGTTCACTATAGCACATTCATGCAATAAATGCTGACTATAGACCTTTTTCTTGAAGTAATTCGACTGACGCTTTTTCAAAGTCATCTAAGTCGTCTGGTGTACGGCTTGAGACGAGTTGATTTTGACAGACGAAAACAGATGTGTCGTGCAATTTTGCACCTGCGTTTTCTAAATCGACTAAGATCGATTTGTATCCTGTAATGTCGCGACCGTCTAATGTTTTCGTATTAATTAATAGTTGAGGACCGTGACAAATTGTGAAAACAGGTTTCATGTCATCCATGAACTGCTTTGTAAATTCAACCATTTCGTCGTCTGCACGTAAAATATCGGGTGAAAAGCCACCTGCGATAAAGAGTGCATCGTACGTACCGTAATCGGCATCTGCTACTTTCACATCGACTTGTACTTGTTCGCCATGTTTACCTGTTACAGTGCCTTCTTCAAGCCCTACTACTTCTACTGTATGACCTGCATCTTCGTATGCTTTTTTCGGACGTGTAAACTCAATATCCTCAAACTGATCTGCGAGTACTGCTGCGATTTTTGCCATGTTATATTCCTCCTCATGTTTTTGAATCATTGTATGTATACCACCTTCACTTTCTTTTAAACATCTTTCTCGTCACGGTTTGTTATAATGAAGAAAAAGGAGGAGAACTATGATGGACATTGCGATTGTCGGTGGTGGCATTGGAGGCTTAGCAACAGCGGTCGCTTTAAATAAAATTGGGATTTCGACAACAATTTATGAAAGTACTTCTTCTTTCAAACCGTTAGGAGCAGGGATTGGGATCGGTTCGAATGCGATGCTCGCCTTGCAACAAATGGAAGTTGGGGAATCAATTTTAGCGCACGGCTTGCCACTCCACGAACAACGATTTTATAACGGGAAAGGAAAATTGATGAATACAATTGATTTCACCCGTTTAAAAAAGCAATTCGGTGAGGAAACGATTACGATTCAGCGTGCTGATTTACATGAAGCCCTTTTTGAAGCAGTTCCTTCTGCTTCATTTCATTTCAATAAACGAGTCGAACATTTTACACAAAATGAAGATAGTGTCACATTAACTTTTACAGACGGGACGGTAACGACACATGAATTCGTCATCGCAGCAGATGGCATTCATTCTCTTTTCCGCCAACAACTCGTACCGAACTCCTCTCCACGCTACGCAGGATACACATGTTGGCGCGGCATTTCGCAAAATGAGAGAGATGTCCCACTACACGTTTCAAGTGAAGCATGGTCGACGGACGGGCGTTTCGGGTGGGCTCCTTTACATAATGGCGAGGTGTACTGGTTTGCTTGTGTCAATGCGCGCGAAGGAGACGCATTTTATGCAAATTTATCTCCCCGTGAAGTAGCCGCGCAGTTTAAACATTTCGGCCCTACTGTCGAACGGCTCATTCAAGAGACGAAAGACGATTATTTCTTACATCACGATTTATATGACATTGCGCCTCTTTCTACTTTCCATTACGGACGCATTTTATTGTTAGGGGATGCCGCTCATGCGACGACGCCGAATATGGGACAAGGTGCTGGGCAATCGATTGAAGATGCGTATGAGTTAATGCTCGCTTTTGAACGGGAAGATACGTGGGAACTCATTGCAGAGCGATACGATGCGTACCGTGTTCCGAAAACGAAAAAGGTCATCGATATTTCAAGACAAATCGGTTGGGCGGCACAATGGGACCGGCGCTGGCTCGTCACATTGCGCGATACGATTTTTCCTTACGTTCCAAAATCGTTACTTTTTCAGAGACTTACCTTTCTTTTCAAATAAGTTCATTCTATACTAAAGACAACACAACTTAAGGGGGTTATTTGGATGCAAATTGGATTTATCGGTACAGGGGTTATGGGAAGTGGCATGATCCGCAATTTACGAAAAGCAGGATTTGAAGTGAACATGTACAACAGAACGCGTGCGAAAGCGGAAGCACTCGAAGAAACGGGAGCTCGCGTGCTCGATACGGTGAAAGAAATCGCTGAAACGAGCGACGTCATTATGACGATTGTCGGCTATCCGATCGACGTAGAGGAAACGTATTTCGGAGCGGACGGCTTATTGGAAAACGCCAAAGAAGGGACAATCTTTATCGATCTTACAACTTCGAGTCCATTACTTGCAGAAAAAATTGGCGAAAGTGCTGCAAAACGCAATATGTTCGCTTTAGATGCGCCTGTTTCTGGGGGAGATATCGGTGCGAAAAATGGAACGTTATCAATCATGGTCGGTGGCGACGAAGCAGCTTACGAAAAAGTGCAGCCAATTTTCCAAGCGATCGGACAAAATATAATGTTGCACGGTCCTGCAGGATCTGGACAACATGCGAAAATGAGCAATCAAATCGCCGTCGCTGGCACGATGTTATCGGTATCGGAAGCGCTCCTTTACGCGAACAAAACAGGACTTGATCCAGAACGTGCACGCCAAACTGTCGCACCAGGTGCTGGTGGAAGCTGGACGATGGACAATCTCGGACCGCGCATGTTAAAAGGCGATACGGATCCTGGATTTTTCGTGAAACATTTCGTGAAAGATATGCGCATCGCACAAGAAGTCGCAAAAGAACTCAATTTCAAAACGCCAGGACTTGACTTAGCACTCGAATTGTACGAACAAATCGAAAGTGAAGGTCTTGGAGAACGAGGAACTCAAGTCATTTATGAATGGCTTTTACCTCAACAACGTTCATAAAGAAAAGCTCGGACATCGTCGTCCGAGCTTTTTCTATCCATTGAGTTGTTCAAACAATCGTTCTGTCGCTTCCGTATCCGCCCATAAAATATAGCGGTTTTTCGGCCAGTAAATGATGAGCGGTTGACCTTCTTTCATAAAGGAATACGTACGAATGACCGTATCATCGAGATGATTTTGAGCAATCCACTGTTGCCACTCACTTTCATCGCCGTCCCATTGTAAAATATGAACATCGTACAATTTTTTCCCATCGATTCGATATTCGATTTCATGTAACGGTGCGTTGACGAATTGTTTCCGCTCTTTTTTAGATAATTCCATAATGAACGATACCGGATTTTTTTCTACATACGGTTTCGCTTGCTCTCCTTCAAAAACAGTTTTTCCATCGACGACAATTTCATCGACTTGATCGATTTGATTCATGACGCTCGTTAATTGTTTTTGAAAGGAATCTCCAAAAATAAAAAGGCCTACAACGATGACGAGAATAAATCCGACGATATTCCCTACTACTTTCCAATTCAAAGACGTCGCCTACTTTTCTGCTATTTTCTTCATCGTAACAATTTTCAAAATGAGAGTCAATCTGAATTTTGACATTCAACTTCCCTATTAATCGTGGTAAAATAACGATAGAAAGGCGGTTTTATGTTGAATAAAAAGTTAATGACTCTCCTGATCGTCAGCGTACTTCTCGTTCTAACTGCTTGTCAAAATGAGAAAAAAATAAAACGTGAAGAAACTGTGCATACAGAGGAAATAGAAGATTTTGAGTTTACGCTGGCGGATGCGAAGACAAATTACTACACCGGTGAACAAATTGAGATGCTTGCCTTGCTTCAATACAATGGCGAAGAAGCGACATTTGCGACTTTCGACTCCTCGTGGGTTACTTTCCATACGCGTCGCATCGATGAACGATTTGAGTACGCATCTCCCCCGAGCGGAGCGGCACGACGCATTACGTTACAACCTGAACAAATGCTCGTTGAACCGTATCAATTCAAAGCACTTCCGCACATTCAAGGCATCGGAAAACCTTACACAGACGAACATGTTGCCGCTTTAAATGCAGGGGATTTTGAGCCAGGAGAATATGAAGTGGATGCTATTTTTCAATTTAACATTCTCGGCGAAAATGAAAATACGTTCAATGTTACATTGTCGACGACATTTACGGTAACAGAAAAAGAAGAAGCGAAACAAGAAAAGAAAAAACGAGAAGACTAATCACTTCTCGTTTTTTTCCATTTCTTCTATCGTAACGTAAGGCGATGTCGTCAAGCGCAACAAGGCGGCATATTGAATGTGAAAAGCGATAATGGAATGAACATCGATGTCCTCGTGGCAGTCCGTCACATCTAAAATCGTATAATCGCTACACCAACCGATTATTTCGATATTCGAATCTACCGGACAAATCGCTTCAACCGCAACATCTTGCGCCCCAAGATGAATGATAGCACGCTTGCGTAACCCGTCTCGATTTTGCCGAACCCCTTGTTGAAAAGTACGCGCACTGCACATCCCTGATGGTCGTTCTTCTTTCCATTCTACTTCGACGACTTGCACATGCAGTTCGAATACGTCTTGACGCATCTTTGGCAAAGCTTCCCCATACGAAGCTTCCACACCAAATAACAATGCTTCACCGATCCGTAACTCCGTCACATACGGTAGAGGTTTCTCATTCCACAAAGTTTGCAAAACACTAGAACTTCCCCCTGAATATACGTCATACTTTCGAGGAAGACGTTCGACAAAGGATGCCCACTCTTGCATCTTCTCTCCATCTGGCACCACTCCGTTAAAACAAGTGACATTCATCCCTACTCCGATGACTCGAATATGTGTAAGCTCGTCCAAACGTTTTAATAATTGCGTTGCCTTTTCTTGCGATATGCCCTCACGTCGATCACCTAGTTCGATAAACACGATGATCGGCTGTATACTATTTTTACTTTTTGCTTCTTCATTCAATAAATGCGCTACTTCATACGACGTGACGACGATGCGTGTAGCTACTCCTACGACGTACGGAATTTCTTCTCTCGCCGGAATTCGAATGAGATCAACATGAATATTCGGAAAGCGTTCTTTCATTTCGTGAATATGTTGCCACTTCGAATCTGCAAAATGGGTCACGCCCGATTGAACTAATGCTTCCACGATCGGTAAATGCGCACAAAAACCTTTCGTCACCGCAATCCACTGCAATGCTTGCTTCTGACAATACAAATCAAGTGTTTCAACATTTTGTCGCAATGCTTCTCGTTTCCAAAGTAATTTCGGATACATCTTGATCACCTCGCTCTCCTTATTCCCTATCGTGAAATAAGCGAAACAAAAAGAGGAGGAACCGTTTAAACCGCTGCTTTCGACATATGTTTACGCTTCATTATAATAGCGAGAAGAAGAAGCGCGACAGGTAATAAACCGACATAGCGAATTGCCACTGGAAACCCTAAGAAATAATAAGAAAATGGTAAAAATAAAATAGCACTAATTACAACATATTTCGGTGAGCGACGAGATAAGCCGAATGCTAACGTCGCGAGCGCTGCCAAAATAGAACCGTACCAAAGGAATAACATATTACATTCTCCTCTCTTTTCTTTCATTATAGTTTATTTTTACCATATATACGAAAAACACCTCATCCTTTCCGAAATGTTTTTCCAGCGTAAAAAAGCATTTTCCGTTCAATTGTAAACGGAAAATGCCTCTGTCGTTCACCCTATTTAATGAAAAATAGAGCGTATTATTTTGACTCTAAATCTTCAATTGAGTCGATGTCGACATATGTTGGAACGACTAAACCGATTTTTGCACCTGTTAAGTTCACACCTACATTGTCAATGTCATCTTTGAACTGCTCGTATAAGTCACCGTGTGTTGCTGGTAACCAAGCTGCCACCATTGCGTCCGCTTCGCCACCTGCAATTGCTTGCCACATGATCGCATTGTCAAGCGGTGTTAATGTCACTGTGTAACCTAAGTCTTCTAACACTTTACCGACAACGTTTGTCGATGAAATTTCAGAATCCCACTCAACATAAACGAGTTCGATCTCGCCTGTACCTTCTTCAACGCCTTCTGTCCAAGTAGCGACTTTTTCTTCGTTCGCTTCTACCCAGTTCGCTGCTGCTTCTGCTGGTGAAGTTCCTTCTTCAATTTCAGCCATCACTGCTTCCATATCTTCTGTCGTCCATTCGAACTGCTCTAAAAATTTGTAAGCATTTGGATTGTCGTCTTTAAATCCTTTACGTGTCATCGTGTTGATCGTTTCCACGTCACCAAATACACCTTTTGGATCTTCTAAATATTTCAAGTCATATTTTGCGAATTTCCAGTGTGGTGTCCATCCTGTAACGATGATTGGCTCTTCGTTTTTCACCGCTTCACCGAGCGCTGTCGCCATCGCACCACTTGATGACGCTTGAACGTCCCAGCCTTTTAAGTCATATTCGTCTACCGCATTTTCTGCCGCTTTGAATACACCTGCACCTGGTTCAATTCCTGTAATTGTATAGTTGACTGCTTCACTTACTGAAGTTTCAGCACTTGAGCCATCCGTATTTCCTTCTTCTTTTGCGTTGTCATCTGAACTACATCCTGCGATGATGAGTGATAATGAGAGTCCAGCTACTAAGCCGAAACGCTTTAATCCTGTTGTTAACAAATAATCCATCTCCTTTAAAATTTTTATATGAAACTTTTCAATGGAAAAGTGTTCATGACGTTTTTTTCTTATTTTTATTAATGTTTTGTGCTAAACGGTCGACGATAATCGCTAAAATAACGATACCGAGCCCTGCTGCGAATCCTGGTCCGACTTGAGCACGTTGTAAGGCACTCAATACTTCACTTCCGAGACCTGGCGCACCGATCATACTTGCTGTAACGACCATTGATAAGGCGAGCATAATCGTTTGGTTCACACCAGCCATCATCGTTGATTTCGCCATTGGCAATTCTACTTTGAACAATTTTTGTCCAGGTGTACAACCGAAAGCATCCGCCGCTTCCACTAACTCCGTCGACACTTGACGAATTCCTAAATTCGTCATACGCACAGTAGGTGGTGTCGCGAAAATGAGTGATGCGAACACCCCTGGCACCATTCCGATTCCGAAAAAGGCAACCGCTGGAATTAAGTACACGAACGCTGGCATCGTCTGCATAAAGTCTAAAACAGGCGTGATGATCGCTTCTGCGACTTTACTTTTCGCCATTAAAATACCGAGCGGAATCCCGATGACGACCGATAAAACACTCGACACTAATACGAGCGTGAACGTATCGATCAATTGGCTCCAGAATCCTTGGTTATAAATGAGCCAAAGCCCAACTACTGAGAATGTCGCTAAGCCGAATTTTTTACCCGTAATGAAAAATGCGAGTAAAGCGACGAGAATGATGACGACGACAGGCGGAATAGCTTCCATTGCGTCGGATAAGCCATTTAAAGCTTCTTTCCCGTCTTTTTTCAAATAACCGAAAATCCCTGAAAATGCATCTGTCATCCAATCGACAAAGTCTTTCGTTTTCTCCGCGATTGGAATACGAGGAGCGAAGTCTAAAATACTAGACATTCATATTCACCTCTCCTTCTTCCGATAATGCGGCGATTACAGCACCGCGGACGAGCACGCCTAATAGACGTCCTTCTTCCGTCACCGCAATCGGTAAAGGTGAATCGTGAATGACGTTGAAAATATCACTCATCGGTAAATCTTTATCGACTGTTGGAATGTCTGTAATGAGCACATCACGTAATTCTTTTTTCTCTTTAATTGCTTCACTTGCCGCATCAGCTGTCACATAACCGACGAGATGTCGTTTGCTGTCTACGACATACACACCCGAGATCCCTTCTTCACGCATACGCTCTAATGCGACACGCGGTCCATGGTTATCGACGTTGATCATTTCAGGACGGTTCATAATATGTTGAGCCGTTAACACTTTCGAACGGTCAACATCTTCTACGAACTTCTCTACATACGCGTTTGCTGGATTCATTAAGATTTCTTCTGGTGTACCAATTTGAACGATGACACCGTCACGCATTAAAGCGATGCGGTCTCCGATACGGAGCGCTTCGTCTAAGTCATGGGTAATGAATAAAATTGTGCGAGCCATATGCGCTTGAAGATCGACGAGTTCGTCTTGCATATCTTTACGAATGAGAGGATCTAAAGCGGAGAATGCTTCGTCCATCAAGAGAACATCCGGATCATTTGCTAATGCACGTGCCAACCCGACACGCTGCTGCATACCGCCTGATAATTGATCAGGATATTGATGGATATAATTACCTAACCCCACGAGTTCTAATGCTTCTTGCGCTTTTTTCTCGCGCTCTGCTTTCGCTACTTTCTGAACTTCCAAACCGAACGCTGCGTTCTCAAGCACTGTTCGATGCGGAAAGAGCGCGAAACTTTGGAATACCATTCCGAGCTTTTTGCGTCGAATGTCACGCAAAGTTGCTTTATCTGCTTTTGCTAAATCTTGTCCACCGATGACGATACTGCCTTCCGTCGGCTCAATGAGTCGGTTAATTAAACGAATGAGTGTCGACTTACCACTACCAGAAAGTCCCATAATGACAAAAATTTCACCAGGATACACTTCAAAATTCGCTCGATTGACACCGACCGTATCTCCTGTTTCTTTTAAAATTTGTTCTTTCGTTTTCCCCTCCTCTAGTAACTGGACACTTTGTTTAATTCGTGTCCCGAAAACCTTGGAAAGATTTTCGACTTTTATAATTGGTTCCACACATATCAACTCCGAAAATATTTGATTTTTTTATTAAATTTCAGTCTGATTAGCAATGTTATACGAAAGAAATTGAGATGTCAAATGCTTAAACTTCAACTTTTTCACGAAAAACACCACTGTACGGTACATACCCGCCCCCTCTCAATCTTAAACATTTATTTAACAAAAAAATTAAATGTTTTTTAAATTCATTCATTTATCCATTTCTTCACTTAAATTTTTTATTTTTTAATTTTCTGTTTTTATCAATATTTGAAAATACAAATTTTATAAAATTAACTCTAAATATACAAAACAAGATATATTTATGCACTACTTTATCATTTTTTAGATATATCTTTTATAACCTCAAACTATTTTTTTATCTCTAAAGCATTTTCGTCATGAGAGTATAAAATATTTTGTGTAAATGAAAAATTCCATGTAAAAAGGAAGACCCTTTCTTGGTAGAAT